>JASHVW010000247.1 GCA_030044395.1 Verrucomicrobiia bacterium | reverse complement strand
GCGTGAGGCGCGCGAGAAAGCGGGCGTGACGCAGGAAAAACTGGCGCGAATCACCAGGACAAAGAAGTCGGCGATCTCAAGGCTGGAGAATCACGCCGAAGACGTGAGATTGTCCACGGTCTCGCGCGTGGCGCGGGCGTTGGGCAAGGCGGTGCGGATTGAATTGGTGGAAGCAGGCTGACAGAACCGGCCTGAATCATGGCGCACATACGCAAAGACACGCTCGTGGCAGGACACAAAATGTCATCCCAGCGAGTGCCGCAACTCGGTCGGTGACACGGCGCCGGTTCAGGCAAGAATATATTGCCCGGCTTTCTTTGAGCCAATGCGTTTGACCAGACCGGCTTCAATCAGTGGCCGCAGCAAATCCAGCGCGCCTTGCTTGGAAACATCCAGCGCGTCCCACAGTTCGCGTGGCGTCATGCTCTTGTGGTCACGGAGCAATTGCAAAAGCTGCTCCTGTTTCGGGCGCAACACGAGTTTTTCGTTGCCCGACTGCGCCGAAAATTTTTGCACGCGCGTCCAGACCCGTTCCAAGGTCAGGCGCAAACCTTCTGCGGCGTATTCCAGCCAGCGGGTCAAATCCTCCCCCTCGCTTCGCACCGCGTCCAGTGCCGCGTAATAACGCGGGCGGTTCTCCCAATAAAATTCGTCCACGGAAAAAAAGTGGTGCGTGTCGAACCCGCGCCGGTAAAGCTCCCACAAGGCCAGCGCGCGCCCGGTGCGCCCGTTGCCGTCGGCAAACGGGTGAATCGCCTCAAAGCGGTAATGCACAATCGCCGAACTCAACACTGGTGACAGTCCAGGTGATTCCCCGTTCCACCATTTCAACAGTTCAAACATCAGTCCCGAAACGTCCGAGGCGGGTGGCGGCACATATCGGCCCACGCGGACAGCGATGGTGCGGTAACGTCCTGCCGCGCCCTGATCCATCACGTCGCCGGCGATGATTTTGTGCAAGCGCAGAACTTCCTCGTGCGTGATGAGCTTTTTGGCCGCGTTCTTTTCCACGAAGCGCAGCCCGGCAAAATAGTTCACCACCTCGCGTTTGGCGCGTGCGGCGACGGCGGGGATTTCCCGGCCCTCCTCCACCGCGCGGACCTGCTCCAACGTGAGCGGATTGCCTTCGATGGCCGTCGAGGAATGGGTGTTGCGCGTGCGGGTGTCCTTTTGCAGCGCCGGAATCCAGCGCACTTGCACGGTGGCGGCCAGAATACGCTCGCGCAGGGCGGCGATTTGCTCCACGTGCGCCAATAGTGCGGGCGTGATGCTGAATTGCGGCTGGTAGCTCACGCGGACAACCTGCGTGTTAGTCAAGTGTAAGTCAAGTTTTTAGTCAAGCGCACCGGTCGTGACCTTTGGTTCATGGCAACTACGCTTTACGTTTAGACGGCTAAAAGTAAAGCTTAGATTCCAGATCCATTGGCGGGTGACCATGAAAATCCGGCAGTCAAACCAGGTATTTCATGTTGTTCAACTCGGGACCCGGATTGGAACAACTGCCCGTCATGCCGCTCAATGAACCAACCCGGCGCGAACGGCTGGAAGCGGAAACTGAATTGTTCGGGTTTGCCGTCAGTGGACAGGGCAATTCAGAAACTCGGTGGGTTCTTGCCTAGCGACTTGCTAAATGTCGCCTTTGGGCACGATTACTTGGATGTGCAAGAGGCAAGGCAGGCCGCATGCGCTTTAGGCAGAGAGTATCGGTGACCCAATCGAGCTTTTAGGCCAGCATGAAACTAATTCGTCTTGCCGATGCCAATACAGTCTGTTCTGATAAACTTTTTCAAACGGGTTGCGAATAATCCTCAAGCCCTGAATATCGAATCCGCATCTCGCAACCGGTAGCAAATACAGGAAATAATTCTTGCCGCGAGTCCGTGCCGTTTCGATTTCATTTCGCGACCAGTAAAATTTGAAATCCACGGCTGAAACCGCCTTCACTTCGATCAAACGATCAGAGTGTTCCGTGCGATCTGCCGATTCTGTGAAACTCAGAATGTCATAACCAGCACCTACATCTTCAGCCGCGACGTGCTTAATCCGTTTTTCTAAGCCTGGATTGTGCCGCAGCCTTACCAGCTCGAATTTCAGAATTTCAAGCTCGGCTTCCCTCCCCAATTTTTCACGGGCGCGTAGAATGCCTTGAAGCTCGTCAGCGGTAGATGCTGATTTGCTTTTGACCTCAAAAAACGTTGCGAGGTATTTGGGCAAAATCCAATAGCGAGGCTTTTCTGAATCTTGCTCAAGAAACTCCAAATCCAAAAGCAAATTGCGGGTGCCACCAAACCGACGCCGCATTTCCGAGTCCATCACGAGTTCAAAGCGCCCATCCACGCTTTGAAATTGGCCGATGAATCCGTTAACGTGAAATTGATATGGCGTGAAGCGCGCGAACAGGCGTTGAATCAAACCAGATTTCATTTCATCGTCCGTCCGCCGTCTGCCAAAAGTAACTGTTACCCGAGCTTGGGTATTGTTGTGCCAAAAGGGTGTTACCCGATGGTCTTTGCTTTTTGTTAACTGTTTGTGGTCTCCTAAGCGAGTTAAAACGAGCAGGGGGGCGAGCTGCGAGCCTTAGCTCGCGCCCCCCTGCGGTCGAAGGTTCGTGAGGCATCCAATGCTGGTTCTTGGGGGGACCAGGGGGGGCGAAAGATTTGCAGCATTTCATTTTAGTGGAGTTGTTGCCGAATCGCCTCGATCTCTTTCAGGCTTTTATTCACCTCGATTTTCAAGGCGAATGGATTTGCCTTTGCCTTTTTGTGCTGCAGCGCGGCCTTGGTCGCAGCCGACACCTCCGCACTGGCCAAGACCCGCGCCAAGGGCGTCTGGGCGGGCCCATAAACACGCCGGGATTTGCCTTCGACCTTCTTGTGCTCTTTCAGTTTGAAACTGGCGTGAAAGTAGTTGAGCAACTGGCCATAGGGGCCTTTCAGCAGCGCGTTCATGGGTTCCACCAAGTCCGGATGGCCATAGCGCTCATAGCCGAAACACTGCCGGACATGCGTCCAGTTTTTCTGTTCGACATGCGCGTTGTCGTCTTTTTTGTAAGGCCGGCTGCGGGTCATGAACACCGGTTGCGGGCGCTTCTGCAGCCAGTGGAGCACATGATGGTTGAGGAACTCGCCCCCGTTGTCGCTGTCCAGGCCCAGCAACGCAAAGGGCAGACTCGCCTCCACGTCCTGCAAGGCCGCCAAGGTGGTGGTCTGGCCCCGGCCCCACATCGCCCGCACTTCCACCCAGGTCGTCGCGTAATCCACCCCGTCGAGCATCCACACGAATTCCCCGGCGACGCTGCCGCCGCACAGGGCCACAGTGTCGGCCTCCAGCCAGCCAGGCTTGTGATCTTCCCACACGCTGCCACGAATGGGAATCTGCTGCCGTAACAAGGTGCCCGGCCGGGTCAGCGACCGGCCCCCGCCCTGTCCCCGCAGCGACTCCAGCAACCGATCCAGGGTCCGCCCGCTGGCCAGCAGCAGTTTCTCCCGCACCTCCCCAGGCAGCCGGCGCTCGTGTTGTTCGTAGGCCGGAACCCACTCCGGCAGCATGGCCACCAACCGCTGGCCACAAACATAGTCGGTCGCCTGCCAGATCGGACGCAGCCAGGGCAACAGCAGACCTGGCTCGAATTGCACCGGCCGGCCTGTTAGCATCACCGGTCCGCGCACTTGGGGGCGCTGGCGCAAGGCCCGGATGGCCGATTTACGGTGATAGCCCAACAATTGTACGGCCTGGTCCAACAGCTTCCGTTTGTGTTCCGCACCGGCGGTTTCATAACGCTGCCGCAACTTCGCCAATACCTGTTTCCGAGTCATTTGATTCATGTCTTGATCCATTCCGGCCACGGTAACCAGACTTCTGGCACAACGAATCATTTTTCATCACTTCAGCCCCCGCCCCGGGTAACAAAACTTTTGGCACAAATCGTTGTGACGGCTCCTAATTGAATATTGTTGCGCCAATGCAGGGGTTTCGTTAATTTACAAGACTGTTACGCTTTGTCCTTGGACAACAACGGGTTGGTAGCTCAGCTGGTAGAGCAGTGCCCTTTTAAGGCATTGGTCCAGGGTTCGAGTCCCTGCCAACCCACCATTTCTCCGCATTTTTTGCTTTCCGCCGCGCCAAAAAATGCTTTCATTCCGCCCATGTTGCGCTTGAAATTTTGGGGAGTGCGCGGTTCCATTCCAACACCCGGACGTGGCACGGCGCATTTTGGGGGCAACACCTCCTGCGTCGAGGTGCGCAGCGGCGATGATATTATTATCCTCGATGCCGGCACGGGTTTGCGCCCGCTTGGCGCCGCGCTGCTGGCAGAGTTCAAAGATTCCCCGCTGAATCTGACGCTCCTCCTCACGCACACGCATTGGGACCACATCCACGGTCTGCCGTTTTTCGCCCCGATTTATAATCCGAGTTGCCGTTTGCGCATCCTCGGCTGCGAAGGAGCGCGCAAAGGTCTGGCGGAAGCGCTCACCGGCCAGATGGAGAGCACCTACTTCCCGGTGCCCTTCGCCAAAGTCCCCGGCAACATCGAGGTGGACGAATTCAAGGAATTGAATTTTGAGATTGGCTCGGTTCTCGTGCGGGCGCATCGGGCAAACCATCCGGGGTTCTGCGTCGGCTACCGCCTGTTTTCGCCTGATGGCTTGGTTTGCTTTTTTCCAGACACGGAACCGCGCACCGGCGGCGACGATCGCGAGATGATTGAGTTCATTCGCGACGCGGACGTGCTGATCTTGGATTCGCAGTATGACCGCGAGGAATATAAAGCGCACTTTGGCTGGGGGCACGGCTGCGTGGACGATTCCGTGGCGCTGGGATTGCAGGCGAATATAAAAAAGCTTTTTCTTTTTCACCACGACCCCGATCACGATGACAAAAGGCTGGCTCAATTTGTCAAACACGCGCGCGAGCTTGTGGCCGCGCGGAAAGGAAAATTAAAAGTGGATGCCGCGCGCGAAGGGCTCACCGTCCAACTGGGCGAAAAAGTTCGCACCGAATTTATGTAAAAATTTGGGAGACGACGTGAGGAGTCCCATTGCAATAATCGACGGTCGGAAGCCGGAAGTCCCGAATGAATTTTCAACCGCCCCTTTCACGCCACGGCTTCCCGGCCCGGAACAGCGGCAGAAGCTGCTCATCCATGGCGATCACCCGCGCGTTGCCCGCCGCAGTGGCGACCTGAATCGCCGATTCCACGGTGGCGATGGCTTGCGGAAAATTTCCCGTTTCGGCATAGGCCGCCGCCAGGGCGCTGATCATCTCTGGCCTTTCATATGACGTGAGGCGGCACGCCTTCTCCGCGTCGTTCACCGCTTCGGCTCCGTTGCGCAGTGAATCGTGCGGTGACGTGGCCAAAATCCAAGCCAGATTATTCAATGCCTCGGCGTAGTCTGGATTTAAGACCAGCGCCTGTCGGAGTTGTGACACCGCTTCTCGCGAATCGCCGGCGGCATGGAACCACGATGACAATTCCATCCGGGTTTGGACGTTGGGTTGCAGGATGGCGCCCAACTGCATTTTATGAATGGCCTCCGGCAGGCGGCCTTCAATGCGCAATGCCTCCGCATAAGCTTTGCGCACCGGCCCATCGTCGGGCTCCATTTTTAACGCGGCCAGAAATTGGGCGTCGGCCTCGGCGAACCTGCCCTCCAGAGAAAGCGCATGTCCGAGATTCATGTAGGCGTCCACATTGTAAGGATTGTATTTAGTGAAAGCGTGAATTCGCGGACGGCCTCGGGATAATCGTTTTTTCCCGCCAGGATCGTGCCGAGGTCATTGTGCGCGGCCCACGATGCGGGATTCTTTTTGAGCGTGTCACGGACGAGATTTTCCTCCGTGCTGAAAACTTGCGCGCGCTGAAAACTCAAAATTGAGAAGACCAGAAGGACGGTCGGCGCGGCGATTGCAAAAAATCCATCTTTCAAGCACACCGCCAACGTCGCTGCGCCCAATGCCGTGATGGCTGGCAACGCCGGGTATTGAAGATGGTCCGATACCTGCCACATGGTTTGATATTGCGCGTC
>JASHVW010000019.1 GCA_030044395.1 Verrucomicrobiia bacterium | reverse complement strand
CGGCTTCAGCAAATTGATGCACCTCCCCGACTATGTTCTGGACATGAAAGCCGTCCCCCACGACTACGTCCTCCTGGGATTGGAACTCAAAGTGGACGACGAATACGCCGGGGTGGGGGACTGAAGTCGTAGGAGACGGCGTGACAAGTTTCTAATTCATCTTTCAAATACCCGGTCATTACCGCGTCATTGAATGTGATTCCAGGTTTTTTGACTTTGCGTCGGCAATTTTCTATTCTCGCGCCAAATGGTCCATGTGGTCTTCCTCAAAATCACGGCGATGTTCCTGGTCATTCTCGCCGGATGGTTTGCGCGCCGGCGCGGCTTTCTCGCCCGCGAAGTCACCACCGTCTTGAGCCGGTTGGTGGTGGACGTGGCGTTTCCGGCGCTGGTGTTCACCCAAATGTTGCGCACGGTGGATGCGGCGACGCTGCGCGAAGGCTGGTTTGCTCCCATCCTGTGCGCCCTGTTGATTTTAATCGCGTATGTTGTCGGAGCGTTGCTCGCGCCGATGTTTAGTGGCCGGTCGCAGCGCAACACGTTTATCTTTCTGGTCGCGATTCCGAACTGGATTTTTCTGCCGCTGCCCATTGTCCAGGCGCTCTACGGAGACAGTGGCGTCCGCACCGTGTTGCTGTGCAACGTGGGGGCGCAGGTGGTTTTGTGGTCGTTTGGCGTCTGGATTTTGCACGGCACGCTGCGGCAGGCGGTGAAGAATCTCTACACCAACGTCGGACTGTGGGCCACGGCGCTGGGAATCATCGTCGCGCTGCTGTTTCCCGCGGCGCGCAATCTGGAATCAATCAGCCCGGCGGATGCGCCGCCGTCGCTGCTTCTTCCCGGCGCCGTCGTCCAGGCGTTGGCCATGGTGGGCAGCCTGACGATTCCAATGTCGTTGCTCGCCATCGGCGCGCAGCTCGGCGAATTAACCATTGCCATCCACCGTTTTCCGCGGGTTTTGTGGGGCGTGTTGATCGCCCGGTTGGTCATTGCGCCGTTGGCGACGGTGGCCATCGGTTTTGGGCTGATGAAACTGGACGTGGCGATGCCGGAAGAAACGAGGCTGATCGGCTATTTGATTGCGGCGATGCCCGTGGCCATCAGTTGCAGTGTGATGACCGAACGGTTGAGCGGCGATACGACGCTGGCCGCGGAGGGAATTTTTTACAGCACGTTTTTCAGCCTGCTGACCGTTCCGGCGATTTTCTTTTTGGTGCAACGGTTTGGGTTGTAGCCTTCGCGTTAGCGGGGCCACACACCGTGTTCCGAAGAGTTTACATCTTCAGCGCGCGCTGGCGATACGCTTCATCCGGGCGGCCGGTGATGCGCTTGACGTTGGCTTCCGAAAAGAAGACCGGGCCGCCCATCGCCGCCGCGCCCGCAAAAATCTTCGCCGCTTTCTCGGCCATCAGCATGGCATACAGCGCCGCCTGCCAGCTCTTGCCCACGGTGATGATGCCGTGGTTTTGCATCAGCACCACCTGCGGCTGGCGTTGCTGTTTCTTGATGAAAGCCTCGGTCTCGCGCCGGATGGCCTGCGAAAGTTTCAAGCCGGGATCGGTGTAAGGCAAATAAACCGAGCGCGGTCCGCAGACAACGATTTCATCGGGGAACATGCGGTTGTTCGCAAAATCCTTCGCGCGCGGCGAACAAAGAATTTGGTTCACGTGAACGGCGTGGCTGTGCGCGACGAATTTCACGCCGGGCAACGAAAGAAAATAGGCATGAAACACCGCCTCCACTGATGGCTTTTTGGCCTTGGAATCCACCCGCGCGGCGAGCAGGCCATTATCCATTTCCTCATCACCCATGCTGTCTTTATCAAGCAATGGCAGCAGCGCGGCGAAGCGGCATTCGACGACGTCCTCCTCCTTCAACGTCCCCAGGCAGGTGCCGCTGGCTTTGACAAGAAATGTTTCTTCACTCAATTTCACGGAGCTGTTGCCTTCGCCGAGAATGGCCAGGCCGCGGTCTTCCCGTCCAATTTCGTGGGACAATGTCAGAAGATCAAGTAGTAGATTGTTCATCGTAATTCAAATCAGACTGTTTGGTAAAAAAGTCGTAAATTGTAAATTCCCCTCAGTTCATTTCCTGCCCGCCGGTGACGCTCAACGACACGCCCGTCAAATAATTCGCCGCGTCGCTGGCCAGAAAAACCAGCGCGGCGCAGACGTCGTCGTAAGTGCAACCGCGCTTCATCGGCACCTGGTTCATGTAGGATTGGCGCACATCGGCAATGGTCTTTGCCCCGGGAACTTTGCCGGCCTTGAGATATTGCACAAAGAGTCCGTTGTTTGGGTCGGTCCACAAGGGCGAGTCGAGGAGGTTGCCGGGACAAATGGCGTTGCAACGGATGCCGTGCGGCGCCATTTCGAGCGCAACGCTTTGCACCAGGCCGATGCCTCCAAATTTGGTCGCAGCATAAGCGGAATTGGCCGCGCTCCCCTTCTTGCCGGACTTCGAATTGATCTGGATGATGACGCCGCGACTCTGCGGTTTCATCACGCGGCAGGCGTGTTTCATCGTGAGGAAATTGCCGAACAAATTCACGTTCATCACCGCCCGCCACTTCTCCGCACTGGCCTCAGCTATGGGTTCGGCGATTAAAATGGCGGCGTTCGCCACCACGATGTCCACCCGGCTGAATTCGGCCACTGTCCGGTCGAACAGTTTTTCCACGTCGCCTTCCTGGGTCACGTCGGTCTTCAGCGCGAGCGATTTGCGCCCGGTGGCTTTGACGATTTCGTCCGCCGTGGCCCGCGCCGCGTCCTCTTTCGTGTCGGCGATTACGACCTGGCAGCCCTCATCGGCAAGGCGCCGGGAAATGGCCTGTCCAAGGCCCTGCGCGCCGCCGGTCACCACGGCGATTTTATTTTCCAATGAAAGATTCATTCTGCCCTTGGGTTCATTTGCTGCTAAACTCCTTCTTCAAAGCCTCCTCGGCGTTTTTGTTCCAATAACCGTTGTTCAACGAGCGCGCCACCCTGGAATGTTCCGTGCCCACTTCGGTCAGCGCCGTCAGTTTCAGCCCTTTGGCAAACGGATAGACGATGATTTTGCCCGGCATCAAATTCCTCTCCACCGCCCGGATGCCGTCCACCGCGCCGTCCAGGCCGGCGATGGCGGCGACGGAAAGATTGGTGTCGAGCTGGCGCGACGCTACCTTCTTCAGCACAGCCTTCATATCATCCAGCGTCGAGCCGCTCGTCCCGATGAAGTAACACTGTTTCTCGATATACGCGTCCAAATCAATCTCGCCGGTCTTGTCGGCGGGGATGCCGGCGAAAATGTTGATGATGGCGCGGAATGCGGCGTCTTTAACGGCCTGCGCGACCAGGGCGGGAACCGGCGCCATGAGGACGATATAATCAAACTTCACGGCGAGTTTGTCCTTGGAGGGATTGTAAGCCTTCAAGGTGAGCTGGTTTTTTGAGGCGAGCGGTTCGGACAATTTGCGCAGCGCGGCGAGGCGTTCATCGCTCAAATCACCGGCATAGATGACAACGTTCGGCACGCCCTGGCACAAATCGCGGATCACGTGCATGGTGCCCATCGGTCCGGCGGCGCCGACGATGTTTATCTTGTCATTCGAACGGATTTCCGCAGTCGCGGGAATGGACGTGAGTGCGTCGGCGACGTCGTTGCCTGCCGTGCCAATGATGCGGATGCCGCCGTAATGCACGCGCCCAACCGCCGTCACCACTGGACGGCCGAATTGCTTTCCGCCTTGCACGATCACGAACAGGCCGTTCGTGCCGACATTCGCAAATAGCTTTTCAACCACCGCGGCGTCGGCGCCGAAATAAACCACGTCGTCAAATTTTTCCGTCGGTAAAGCGAAAGGTTTCGCGTAGGTGATTTTGCCCGCGCCGTCAATTTTTGGTTCATGGTCGGCAACGACCAGCATTTTGCCGTCGCGTTTGAATGCGCGGCGCTGTTTCTCGACATAGGCGTCCTCAACGCATGCCCACGGTTCGCAGAGGGCGATGGCCGAGGCGGACAAATCCTCCGGCGCCGGGATGAACATGCTCTCGCCATCGGGCGCCGTGATCACACGCTCATCCACGAGCACATATTCCTGAAGCGCGCCCTCAAAATTGTAACCAAAGGCCGAATTCGAATTCTTCGTCGGCAACCAGCGGTAGTCGGTTTGTACGAGATACCGTTCGCCCACCTTGTACCGTTTCACCTCCGCGCCAACCTTGACGATGCGCACGACGGTTTCGTGACCGGGGACAACCGGTTTTTCGCCGGGGACATAATTCGGCATTTGCGCGAGGGCCTCGGTCGTGATGCCGGAAACAATCTCGGATTTGCGGGCGTGGCCGGAGAATTGTTTGAGCAATTTCAAATCGGAAAAACAAAGGCCGCAGACCTCGACCTGGCAGAGGACCTGGTGTGGTCCCGGTTGGAAAACCGGCTTGTCTTCGGCGATGCGAAGCTGGTCCGAAGCGACCAGTTGCACGGCGCGTTGTTTTTCAGGAATGACGGTCATGGCATTAAAAAAATCCAGTCAGCGTATTTTGGCAAATATCTGCTCCGGTGTCACGTCCGATGGCATATCGTTCAAACGGTCTTCGTGGTCCGGCTGCAATTCGCGGCCAAGCTTTTCAAAAAAATCATTTTTTGCGCCGACAGTCTTGAAGTTTTCCTTCGCCCAGCCGCTCAAGTAACCCAGGCCGCCGCCTCGTTGCAAAACGGAATGCGCATAGATGATCTGCGCCCCTTTCAGAAAGACCGGCACGAGCGGCTTCAATTCCGCCGTCTCGAACGAATCCACAAATTTGTTTCCCGGCGCGTTCATTTCCGTGCCGACAACGACGGGAAAACCATGTTTTTCGGCCAGCGCAATCACGCCGTAAAGATTTTTCACTTTCTCATCCTTCACGCCGGGCGTGTAATTGCGGTCAGGAATGAGGGCCAGCGCCGCAGCGCCGCTGGCCATTTCAATTTCAAAAAGCTCCTCAATGGCTCTTTCGCCCTCGCTCGTGCCATCCAACCACGTCAGCGTCGGGATCGCTCCCGAATCCAGCGTGAACTGATTCATGTGGGCAATCAGCGGAAACGAACCGGCGCCCGGCTGAACGTAGCCTGGCCCGCCGCGTTTCATCGTCTTGGCCCGGATGAGCGCTTGGAACTTTGCCGGGTCCGCCGGGCGGTCGCCGATCTTTTGTTTCCAGAAATTCGCGTCGCCCTTCTTGGAATAAGCTTCGCAGATATGTCGCTCGGTCGCGTTCCCGTTGGGTGTCAGCGGCAGAACATCCCGGTCGTAATCCACGTCCACCGGCTTGAGAAACGCATTGACGCGGCGGACCAGCTCGCGGTTGCGCGCCTCAGCCGTCGAGCGCATCTGCGCCAGCAACGGATGCCCGACGGCGCGTGGGAACCCGACGCCCATATTGTAAGCGATGCCCGGTTCGCCGGGTGAATTGATGACGCGCGTCGAAAATTCCGGCACGAATGCGCGCGATTCCAGGCTGGCGCAGCGCTTGAGGCCGATGAGTTTTCCCGCCGCCCAAAATTCCTCGAGCGCGTCCAGCACGTCAAAATCCACTATGCCCGCCGCCGCCAGGCCGCGCCGGCGGGCCAGCCAGGCGAATTTGGATGGCGAGTACCCATAGGCGTTGTAGGAAAAAAACGTGTGGCTGTGAAGATTGACATCCGTGCCGGGCGCCGCAAGTTCGATTTTGCCGGCTTTGGCGAGGTCCCAAAGTTCCGCGAGTGCGCTTTGACGTTGCGCGGGATTGAAACTATCCAATTGCCGTTCCAACTGTTCAACAGCGTTACTCATCGTTTTCCTGGCACGAGTTTCCATCAGCGCGCCAGCCATCCACCGTCCACATTCATGACCGTCCCATTGAGATAATCGGCGTCCCTGGAGGCCAGGAACAACGCAGCGCCGGCGATATCTTCGGGGGCGCCCCAGCGGCTTTCCGGAATGCGATCAAGAATGGCCTTGCTGCGGAGGGGATCTTCGCGGAGGGTTTTGGTATTGTCGGTGGCGATGTAGCCAGGGGCGATGGCGTTGAAATTCATCCGTTCCTTGGCCAGTTCATTTGCGAATGCCTTGGTGATGCCGGCAAGCCCGCTCTTGCTGGCAGTGTAGCCGGGCACAAGTATGCCGCCTTGAAACGAAAGCATCGAAGCAATATTGACGACCTTGAAGCGGGCATCGGTGGAGGCCTGATCGCGTCCGGTGGCGAGCCACCATTTGCAGACGGCTTGCGTCAGATAAAACGGGGCGGACAAATTGATCTGGAGCACCGCGTTCCAGTCCGCTTCCGGGTGGTCCACAATCGGTGCGCGTTTGATGATGCCGGCGTTGTTCACAAGTACGTCCACCCGGCCGCAGTCCTTGACGACTTGCGCGATGACTTCGGAGGCGCGCTTTTGGGTCAGCCTGGCAAAATCCTCGGTGTAGGCCGAGAATTTTGCGCCAATGGATTCCATCTTTGCCGTGATGTCGGACGGGTCCCTGGCGCAAATACTCACAGCGTGCGCACCTTCACGAGCGAAGGCCAGCGCGATCGCATGGCCGATGCCCCGGCACGCCCCGGTGACAATCACCACCTTGTCTTGAAAACGTCCGGCGCTCATAAATCTTTCAATCTTTAACGCAAATCGCCGGGCTTGAGCTGGTCCATGTCGTCGAAAACCTGGTTTTCGCCCGCCATTCCCCAGATGAATTTGTAACTGCCCGTGCCGCAGCCGCAATGAATGGACCAATTCGGTGAGAGCGCGATTTCCTCGTTATGCAAAAACAAATGCCGCGTCGCCTGCGGTTCGCCGAGGAGATGGGTCAGTACGTTTTCGCCCAGATCGAAATAAAAGTAGATTTCCGTGCGCCGCCAATGGGTATGCGGAGGAAAAGAATTCCAGACGCTGCCTTCGTCCAGCGCGGTGAAGCCCATGACCAATTGGCAGCTTTGGATGCCGCCCTGGTGGATGAATTTGTAAATCGTCCGCTTATTGGCAGCCGCCTGCGAACCGAGCGCTACCGGCGACGCCTCCGTGGATTTCATCATGCTGGCAGGATGTGGCGCGTGCGCCGGACAGCTCAAAAAATAAAATTTGGCCGGATTCTTCGCGCTCTTGCTTTCGAACACCACCTTTTGGGTCCCCATCGGCAGATAAATACAGTCCAGCTTTTCCAGCGCGAACGTCTTTCCATCGGCAACGATCTTGCCCGCGCTGCCGACATTAATCGCGCCCAACTCCCGTTGTTCCAGAAAAAATGCGCGACCGGTTTCTTTGTGATTTGGCAACGGGAGGGCTTCGTCTGTCGGCATGGCGCCGCCGATGACGAGGCGGTCCAGATCAGTGAACTGGCCCCGCAATTTGCCGGGTTCAAAAATATTGCCGATGAGAAAACTGTCGCGAAGTTCCTGCGTAGTCATGCGCGCGATCTCCTGCGCGCGAGGCATTCGCCGGATGGAATTTTCAAACATGGCATGAGTCTAAATTCCCGCGGCAACGGGTCAATGGCAAAGCGGGTGATACCACGTAAATCGCGGCGAGGACCCCGCTCCTTGATAGCCTGTCCGGCAGTAAAAATCAGCGGTCAACTGCCGTACTCCAGCGTTTCGCAAATTTTGAGGGCGAACGGCGACGGCGGAGGTTTTCCATTGCTTCGCTTCCGTTTTGTCGGCAATTTTTTTGCATGAAACCAAGGTTTTGTTTTATTGCGGCGATTCTTCTCGCGGCCACCAGTTTTCAGTTGTTCGCGCAACAGAGGATTCCAGTCGGGCTTCCAGCCAACACGCCGGGGGGAGGGATAGTGGCTGACACATTAACGACGGCGCCTTCGTCGGCAATCAAACCGCTGCCAGTGCTCATCGCCATGCAGCGCGTGGCGGATTGGCAATTGGCACATCCGGCGAGTTATCCGGTGAATGGATGGGAGCAAGGTGCGGGTGACGCCGGTTTCATGGCGCTCGCCGGAATTTCCAGCGATTTAAAATACCGCAACGCCATGCTGGCCGTCGGCGCCGGCACGCAATGGCAACTCGGCCCGCGAAAATACATGGCCGACGACGAATGCATCGGACAGCTTTACACCGAGCTTTATTTTCTCTATCGCGAGCCGCAGATGATCGCACCCATGCGCGAGCGGTTCGACGCGGTCCTCGCCAATCCGCCATCCGCGCAAAGCCTGGATTTCGCGCAGCCGGGCCACGGCCAGGATTCATGGTCCTGGTGTGACGCCCTGTTCATGGCGCCGCCGGCCTGGATCCGCCTTTACGCCGCCACGGACGACGAACGATATCTGAATTTTGCCGTTACCAACTGGTGGCGCACCACGGATTTTCTTTACGATACCAACGAGCATTTGTTTTACCGCGACAGCACTTATTCAACAAACGGGATTCGAATGGCCAAAAGGTATTCTGGAGTCGCGGCAACGGGTGGGTGATGGCCGGTTTGGTTCGGATGTTGCAATATCTGCCGATGAACCATCCGGACCGCCCGCGTTTCGAGCAATTGTTCAAGGACATGGGGGACAAAATCCTGGCCTGCCAGCGACCGGACGGCCTCTGGCCCGTCAGCTTGCTTGACCCCGAGGGCAACCCGGACCCGGAAAGCAGCGGCTCGGCCCTGGACACCTACGCTCTGGCCTGGGGCGTGAACCAGGGATTGCTCGACCGCGGCACGTTCGAGCCGG
>JASHVW010000246.1 GCA_030044395.1 Verrucomicrobiia bacterium | reverse complement strand
CCATCCACTGACCAGGATCAAGGAGATTCCCCTCGAAACACTTGCGAAGCAGCCGCTGGTTGTCCTTGATCGAAGAAGAAATTCTGAATTTCACCGTATATTGAAACGCGTTTTCGCCCCGTTGCATCCCCACATTGCGACCGAGAGCGACAGCGTCAATTCGCTCATCACCGAGATTGGCATTGGAAGATGCGTAGCGGTAGTCAGCCAGCTCTTTAAAGAGGCAATCGGGAAGAGACTTTCGTACCGGAAACTGGCGGACGCCAAGGTCGCCATGTGTCTTGGCATCGCGCGGGCCAAGAATGGCGATGTGACTCCCGCGGGAGAAAAGCTTTGCGCCACGATTCGAAAAATCGGAAAGGCATAGCCTCCGTTTCGGCAATGGTTCAACAAGGGGCCGTTCGGGAAACCGCGGGGCCACGGTCCGGTCGCATGATTCCTGATATTCCCAAAAAGCATCGCCGCCAAAAAAAGGTGGTATTGGGCGTTCGTTCGTGACGGTGGTAAGGTCTCTTCAAGATTGGCAGGGGCCAACAAAACAAACAAAAATCAAATAGAAAGGCAGAGCTTATGAACACGCAAAAATCAAATCAGCGGCAAAATATTGGAAACGCAAACGGTGACAAATCAGGCAAGGCAATTATTCTGGTTCACGGCGGCTTTGTGGACGGCTCAGGCTGGGCGGGTGTTTACAACATCCTCAAAAGCAAAGGATACAATGTCCTCGTGGTTCAGAATGCGACCAAATCGCTGGCGGACGACGTCGCCACGACGAAGGCGGCAATTGACAGTGTGGACGGCGACGTGGTTCTCGTCGGTCATTCGTACGGTGGCGTCGTGATCACCGAGGCGGGGACGCATCCGAAAGTCTCGAGCCTTGTCTATATCACCGCGTTCGCTCCCGACAAGGGGGAATCCGTGGCCTCGATGATTGCGAATCCACCGCCGGGCGCGCCCGTGCCGCCAATTTTGCCGCCCAAAGACGGTTATCTATTTCTGGACCGGGCAAAATTCGCGGCTTCATTCGCGGCTGACGTTGAACCGGAAACGGCGTCGTTCATGGCTGATTCGCAGGTGCCCTGGGGTGTTGAGGCCCTGTCCGGCGCGGTCAGCGAGCCAGCCTGGAAGACCAAGCCGAGTCACTATCTGGTTGCCACTGAGGACAAGATGATTCCACCTCCAGCCCAACGGGCGATGGCGGGACGGGCCAAAGCGCAGGTGACAGAAGTGCCGGGCAGTCATGCGATTTACGTCTCAAAACCCGCCGAGGTTGCCGAAATAATCCGGCAGGCTGCCGCAAATTAGATTGGCAAACAGAATGACCGATTGATCACCGGCGACGCTCTGAGAGCTTCGCTGGTGAATTTAAGTTTTTCCGGCGGTTCGGCAACATTGTATATCAACCACTTATCGTCAGCCTTCGGCGTCAGGCATTTTCGGAGCCGCCTTCCGTGGACGGGGTCCCGGAAACTTCAGGTGATTGGAGAGTCTGGCATCCAAAATCGCGCAAAACCTTTGACAAATGGCGTTTTTCGGGTAATGAATTATTACAATGAATACAACGACCATGACCTTGACTGAGAAACGCCAGACGATTTTCCCGCTGGACTGGTGCCGCCGGGAAGGACTGGAGCGTGGCGGTCCGTTGAACGTGTTCGACCTAGGCAAGGATGGCTTGTTGATCCGCCCGGTGAAAGCCCCTGGAAAACAGGCCATCGTGAAACTCCTGAAACAAATACCCGTCGGCAGGCATTCCCCCCGCCAAGCAGCAACCATAGTGAATCAGGCGTTGCGCCATGCGCGTGATGAAGACCGCCGTCATTGACACCGGGGTCTTCGTGGCGGGTGTCTTCTGGCGTCACGAGCCACACCTGTGCCTGAAAGCCTGGCTGCATGGCATTGTGCTGCCAGTGATGAGTGAGGAAATCCTTGCCGAATACGAGACGGTGCTGGAACGGGTGAAGCAGGAACAACATTTCACGACGGAAACCGGGCCGTGGCTGGATACGTTGCGAACGTCGGCCTTGTGGGTTACGGCGGTGCCGTTGGGGCAAAAGGTGTGCCGTGATCCCAAGGATGACAAATTTATTGAGGCAGCACTGGCAGCAAAAGCACGCACAGTCATTGCGCGCGACCGGGATTTGACGGTGTTGGAGAAGCCATTCGGCATTGCCATGCAAACCCCGCGCGTCTGGCTGGGTACATTGACCCGCCGTCAAAGACGATTGCTGGATTGAACCAATCTTCCGGCTGACCCGCATGATTTCCGAAGCGAGAGAGACGCTGGGCCAAATTAGTGATTTGATAGAGAAGTTTGAAATTGGTGCTTCCGCTGCTTTGGCGAAGGGCTGAGTCAAGGCCGAGGTGGCCGTTCGTCAAAAACCGAAGAACATCATGTTTACAAAAGCACAATACCACAGTTACAATCACCCAAAAAGCAGTATGAACGGGTATGTACGGAAGTGTAATCCAGATGCGGACCTTGAGAGAAATTGGCAGAAACCAAAGGCACAACACTCCGAATGCAATACCTACGACGAACAAGACACAAGTCCCTGTTTCCGGTGCAAACGGATGGTTTTCACTGGCACCACGCAGCGAAACTAAATATGCCAAAAATGAATAAGGAACGGATGGACGAAAGAGAACGCCGGCCATCTTTAGCATATTTGGAATTTTGTGTCTGACGTTCGCCCAGTTGGCCGGTTGCTGATCCCAAGCGCGAATGGTATAAAAAATCCTTCGCACTGGTTTCAAGCGGGCCACTTTGTCTAACATAAATGGTTAATAATTCCCCTTAATTATTTTTGAACAATTTTTGGACATGACAATCAGATTCAATAATGAAACGGCGCTTGATAATAATCGGAGGCATTATATTGGGGATGTTGGCTCTTTTTGTTCCGGCGGTTTTGATCCACCGAAATTACGCAATCACTCTTGATAATGGCACTTCGATCCACGTCTCGCCTGCGTCATTTTGGGATTCATGGTTCTCTGAGGCGCATTGCGATATTTTCTATCGTCCCAAAAATGGGATAGCCGGAATGATTTCTCTTTTACAAGATTCTGATAGTAGCCTTGCGATGGTAATGCCTGCGGAAGACGGCAAGTGTTTACTGGGCCTCTATTACGCGGATGTTCACTATCGTCTTATAAGAATCGATCCAACCGCACAATCAAGACAATTTCCTAAGGACAGCTATTTAAACTACATAATTTTATCAACCCCCTGGAACATCCAAGAAGGAACGAGTAATGACTGGGAAGAGGTCCAAAGGTATTTAAAAACGGTGCCGCAGCATATTCTTAAAAAGGAAGTTCTACACACGGATGAACTCGGCGCTCTTTCCCCATCCTTTGATAAGAAGTCGTTATTATCGGAAGTCAATCGGGAAATTTATTATTCACAACATGGTTTGATTTACTGATACAATCGGGCTGATTTTGTTCATGGGTAGCGCCGAAGACCCCTCACTTTTCAAATGCGGATTGTTAGGGTTGGACACCAATTCGGACACTAGAAGAGCTAAAAAGCGCTAGTCGAGCTATGGCGAATAAGTACTTGAATCGTCATCCTCCGGGGTAAAGCATTTTCGGATCGGACTTGCGGGTCCAGGCCAGATAGACGGGGACACCCGCCAACACGAGCAACAGGCCGGGCCAGGTAGTTTGCGTCCGGTAAAGGAGCAGCACGACCATGATACCCGTTGCGCCAATCAGGTAGAGCGCCGGCAAAACCGGG
>JASHVW010000245.1 GCA_030044395.1 Verrucomicrobiia bacterium | reverse complement strand
CGCCCAAATCGCCCTCGTCGCCAACGTCGCCGAAGCCTGGCTCACTGAACGGCAGGCAACCGAACAACTCGCCGTCGCGCAAGAATCGTTGAAAGCGGCGCAACAGAATTATGATCTCACCCGGCGCAGTTTCCAGGGCGGGGTCCTCTCCCAAATTGATTTGGACGCCGCGGCGACCGCCCTCCAAACCGACCGCGCCGCCGTCGCCGCTTACGTCCAACAACTTGCCGAGGCTCAGGATAACCTCGTCCTCCTCGTCGGACAGCCATTACCGCCCGCTCGCCCGGCGCCAGAGCCTTTCAATCCACAGATGTGTCTCTCCGATATTCCGGCTGGGCTGCCATCCGACTTGTTGGATCGCCGCCCGGACGTTCTGGAAGCCGAACACACGCTCAAAGCTGCCAATGCGAATATCGGCGCCGCCCGCGCCGCCTTTTTCCCGACCATCACCCTCACCGGTTCGGGCGGCACCGCAAGCACCGAGCTGCAAAATTTGTTCGCCCCAGGTTCGCAAACCTGGGCGATTGAACCCCAGTTGAACTGGCCCATTTTTGACGCCGGTACCGCCATATACCAACTCAAGGCCTCCCGGGCGGCCGAACGCATTGACGTCGCCAATTACCAAAGCGCCGTCCAAACTGCCTTTCGCGAAGTTGCTGACGCACTTGCGGTTCGCGCCACCGTCCAGACTCAACTCGAGGCCAACCAGTCCCTCGTGAACGCCGACGTAAAAACGTATCAACTCACCCAGGCCGGTTTCCATGGCGGTGTCAACAGCGCCCTCGATGTGTTGGCCGCCCAACAAACCCTCGATGCCGCCCGCCAAAACCTGGTCCAGTCCGAATACTCGCGCCTCACCAGCTTGATTAACCTCTATCAGGCCCTCGGCGGTGGCTGGCGCGAAAATTCACCGCAACCCTGAAACCGTTTATGAATGAACCGCAAGCCGCGGCCGTTCCCCTGAAAAAGAACGGCGCATTGCAAAAACTGAATTCCCCGGCCGGCCTGGCCGTCTGCACCGTCCTCCTCGCCGGGTTGCTGTTCCTGGGACTGGGTTATCTCATCGAAATCTTCACCACGGAAAGCACCGATGATGCGTTCATCGCCGCGCACATCGTCTCGGTGGCCCCCCGCGTCGCCGGCCAGGTTTCCGCCGTCTATGTCCTCGACAATCAAATGGTCCATTCCAACGATCTGCTCGCGGAAATTGACCCGACGGATTACCAGACAACTCTGGCGCAAAAAGAGGCGGCGCAAAAATCTTCCGAGGCCACCTTCAACGCCTCCGTTGCCGGATATGAAATGGCGGAGGTCAACGTGGGGGCGGCCGAGGCTACGGCCAAATCATCCCAGGCCACCGCTGATGCCGACGCCGCCACCGCCACCAACGCCGTGTCCAATTTCGACCGCGCCAAAAAGTTGATCCGGCAAAATGTCATTTCCCCGCAGGAATACGACCAGTTCAAAGAAACGGCGGACGCTGCCGAGGCCAATTTGACTTCTGCCCGCCAGAAAGCCGTTTCAGACGAATCCAAAGTCGGCGTGGCCCGCGCCGAACTCCAGGCAGCCAGGGCTGAGTCCGATGCCGTCTTTGCCCAACTCAATCAGTCCAAAACTTCCGTCAGCGCGGCGCATCTGGATTTGTCCTACACGAAAATTTTGGCCCCCTGCGACGGACGGGTCACGCGCAAGCAGGTCGAGGTGGGGGATTATTTGCAAACCGGCCAGATGATTATGTCGCTGGTGCCGACGGAAGTGTGGGTGGTTGCCAATTTCAAGGAAACCCAGTTGAAAGACATCAAGCCCGGCCAGCAGGCAACCGTGGCCATTGACGCCCTGGGCGGGAGAACCTTTCGCGGGCACGTGGACAGCGTGCAGGCCGGCAGCGGTGAGGCGTTCAGTCTATTGCCGCCCGAAAACGCCACCGGCAATTTCGTCAAAGTGGTCCAACGCGTGCCGGTAAAAATCCTCTTTGATGTTCCGTTGCCCGCCGATAAAACCATCGGTCCCGGCCTTTCCGTTCAACCCAGCGTGCAGACCAGCTCGTTTCATGTGCCGGCATTTGTGACCGCCATCGTAGCGCTGATTCTGGCAGTCTTTTCGGCGATTGTTTTCAAAACCGTCCTGAATCGAAACCCCGCGTAGCGTTATGCCGGACGGCCCCCATCAGGAATGGCATCCGCATCACAGCCCCTGGGCGGTGGCTCTGGGGGTGATGCTCGCAACCTTCATGCAGGTGCACGACACCTCCATCGCCACCGTCGCGTTGCCGCACATTGCCGGAAGCTTGTCGGCCAGCACCGATGAAGCCACCTGGGTCCTCACCAGTTACATGGTCGCCAATGCCATCATCCTGCCCATGACCGGCTGGCTCTCGAACCGCTTCGGACGGAAACGCCTTTTCATCGCCTGCATTGTCACGTTCACGCTGGCGTCCGTCCTATGCGGCATGGCGGTGAATCTACCAATGCTGATTTTGTCGCGAATTTTGCAAGGCGCAGGCGGCGGCGCCATGGTCCCCATCGCCCAAGCCATCATGCTGGAAAGTTTTCCGCCGGAAAAACGCGGCATCGCCATGGCCACCTTCGCCCAAGGCGTCATCGTCGCCCCCATTGTCGGCCCCACCCTCGGTGGATGGATTACCGATAATTTCACCTGGCGTTGGGTCTTTTACATCAATGTGCCCGTCGGAATTCTCGCCGTCTTTCTCGCCCAATGGCTCGTCGAGGACCCGCCTTATATCAAGCGTAACCTCAAGGCCACCGTTGATTTCCTCGGCTTCGGCTTTCTCGCCTTTTGGTTGTCAACGCTTCAAATCACCCTTGATAAGGGACAGGAAGCCGATTGGTTGGGAGCCGTTTGGATACGTTGGTTCGTCATCATCTCGATCGTTTCCATGATCGCCTTTATCTGGCGCGAGCTGACGGTCGAACATCCGCTGGCGGATTTGCGGGTTTTCAAAAATCGCAATTTTGCCGTTGGTGTGTTGCTGATTACCATCATCGGCGCGATCCTTTACGGTACCACGGCGGAATTGCCGTTGTTTTTGCAAACTCTGATGGGCTATCCCGCCCTGCAAGCCGGTTACGCCATGAGCCCGCGCGGCCTCGGCGCCTTCGTCGCCACTTTCTTCGTGGGGCAGCTTGTCAGTAAAGTCCGGTTGCGTTGGCTGCTTGTCATCGGCTTTGCCTTGTTGGGTTTTTCGGCCTTGATGTACAGCGAGATCAACCTGCAAGTCAGCATGGCCAGCATCGTTCTGCCGGGTATCTTGAATGGCGTGGCTACCAGTTTTATCTTCGTGCCGCTCACTACCGCCACCATGAGCCAATTGAACCAACGCCATATCGGCAACGCCGCCGGCCTTTACAATCTCATGCTCAACATCGGCGGCAGCAGCGGAATCGCCTTTGTTACCACCTTGATCGCCCGCAAAACCCAGGAGCATCAAGACCTCATGGTCGGCAATTTGTCCCCCACGGCCCCGGCGTTCGTTCAAACGCTGGACGCCGCGAAAAATGCTCTCGCCCGCCAGACCGATCCCGTCACCGCGCTGCACCAATCCTATTCGTTGATGGCCGCTACCTTGGACTCCCAGGCCCATTTGTGGGCTTTTATTGATAATTTCAGGGTCTTCAGTCTCCTTGCGTTTTCTGGAATTCCCCTGATTTGGCTCTTCCGCCGCGTCAAACGGGCGCCGGCGCAGAAAGCGGAAGTGGCCGCGCATTGATTTTTTGCAAGAATTTGAAACAAATCCTGTATTATATACGTCTGTTGAAAATGAAGACCAAGGAAACGAACTATGAAAAGATCCATTATCGCAAGAATTGTTGTCATTGCCATTGGCCTGCCGCTGCTGGCAGGGTGCGTAACGCGAGTCGTTTATTCCCCGCCGCCACCTGCCAATCCACCCCCAAACGCCGTGGTTGAGGCTCCGCCCAGCCAACCGCCGCCGGCCCAAGTCGAAGTCATTCCGCCCCAACCAAGTGTGAACTTTATTTGGATCCCTGGTGCCTGGGAATGGCGTGGAAGCTGGGTCTGGGTCCATGGTTTTTGGGGATTTCCACCCCATCCGGGCGCATTCTGGGTTCGCGGCCATTGGGGTTACCGCCATCACCGTAACGTTTGGATTGGAGGCCACTGGCAGTGATCGGGTGGAACGGCCTACCAGGCCGTTGTGTTGGGCAACCGGCCCAACACCTGGTAGCGACGCCGGAAGCCAGACGAAGGCGGGCCGGTCACGGCAGGCCGTCGCACCGCCGTCGCATTTGCAGCGCCCGTCACAAACCAAGACCGGCAAAGACCGGACAATGCCCAATCCCCTTGCGCCGGGAAGGGCCATTTTTTACATGCATCGTCGGCCGATTTCCTATAAAATCGCCGTCGCTCATTTTGGGCCAGACTTATGGAATTACGCGGAAACTAAATCATGCACCGGTCAAGAAACCACCGAAGCAAAGACAAGGAAACCAACCGTTTCTATTTGTTGCCCGGCCAGGGCGGCCGACTCTATCGGAAAAAGCAGAAACTGATCATCGCCTGGTCCCTGTTCGGCGCCCTCATCGTCTCCGCCATCATCGTGGTCATCATGTATTACACCGACCATTTCTAACCGCAGCGCCCCGTCCATCCCTTTCATTCATACGTCCCATTCGTCACCATCCATTCTATTTTTCCCCTCAGCATTCAGTCTTTCAGTTCAAATCCGCGTCGTTTCGCGTCAAAGCTTTTTCGCGTATTTCCCGTATTTCGCGGTTATGATTTTCGGTCTTTGAATCCTATTCCCCCGCAATCGTGTCGTTTACGCGGTTGCCTTGTGCTTACTGAAGGGTCCTCGCGACGGGGACTTGCCCCTTGGGAACCAAAGCCAGGCGTTCACCGGCGGTGGTTGACAGCGTCAGCAATTTGCCCGAAACGTCCTCCGCTGCGTGGCCGTTGCGGTAAACAGTTGCATCTCCGCCTGGCCACGGATTCTGCACGGTGCATGGACCGCCCTTTTCGGAAAGGATTTCAACGAATTCAATCTGGTCGTTCTGCCTTGACGCGCTGACAAGAAATGCGCCGCGCGCAGCCAGCGTGAACTGGGCGTCCCAACCTTTCGGCCAGGCCGGAAAAACGGTGTTGACCGGCTCTTTTTCTGCGGACGGCGGAACGCTTTGGAGCAGCGCGTTTTGCAAGGCGTGCGAGGCGTTGCCGAGTTGCTCAAATTCGATGGCCCCCGGCCCTTCGCCCATCAGCATACGATTTCGAAACAAGCGTTCCCGTCCGCCGCGGCCGGTCGGAGCGTTGGTTTCGGGGTTGGAATGCATCTGGCGGGGTATGGCGATCTTGATAAGCTCTCCCATGCCGAGGTTGGCGGCGATGACGGGCTCTCGGGAAAGAATACTCAGATTTCCCCCGTCGCCGCCCTTGCGGCTGCCTAGTCCGGTGTAAGAAGCCTTAAGGCTATTGAACAAAGCGGTATCGTCGGACACCGGAGTGCAGATATCATAGTATTCGCCGGGCTGAGGCGACGGGGGGACGGGCAGCAGGTTGTCTGATATTTCTT
>JASHVW010000244.1 GCA_030044395.1 Verrucomicrobiia bacterium | reverse complement strand
GTCCCATGGATTTCTTAACTCAGCGCTGCAGCTTTGATGGAATTGCTCTATTGGTCAGCAATGATCTGAAATCACATACCTCAGACGAATTTTAAATTGCCTCCTCCGTCACCCACGTCGTCTGCTGCCTTTTAACTGGCGGTTAAGGGAAATACGTGATTTCTTTCTCGCCCTCCGCGGCACAGGTGAGATGGTGCGCCATCCAAATCACATCCGGGTCGTCAGCAGCAGGATTCTGTGCGCCGCCAAGACTCGGAGCCGTAGGGTTGTCCGGCTCCCAATTGATATTGGGAATGACACTGGGATCCGCCCATTTATGAATTTCCACGTGGGAATCCGCAAATGAAAAAGGGCAGCAATTTCCATGGACCTTCGTAGGCACGTCAACAAAATAGGCTGAATGCGGACTTAGCGGGATTGTTTCCGCAAGCGCGGCGTCGTTGATGCTTTCCGGATGTTCACAGTCCAGCACCAGCAAATCGGAGGACGCCATTCCCACAATATCGCTGTCTTTCGTAAAGACTCTCCACGGGCTGCCTCCAGGTGAATTGGCGTTTCCAGATGAAAGCCAGTGGCCCAGAACATCCGCCGACCCTATCAACGTGCCATTCTCAGAACATCCGACTGCCTGGTTCATGGAATAGGAACGCACACGGGGTTTTTCATTTTGCCCAGCGGTTCCCGTAACACTCCAGGTGCTTTGGTCAGCGGGACATTTAAATATATTCCAGTTGGCGGCATAACGCCCCATCACGGAATAATGCGGGTCCGTCAAAAGAGCATAGTTGGTGGCATCAATGCCGGTATAATGAGCGGCGCCCGGCACGGCCGATACAATCAACCCCCGCATGTCTCCAGCCACCCACCGCGGTGTGGCGTTGTAATCCTCGTTGGGAGCAAATTTTGAGTTGTTGTCGTCGGCATACATGCGCCAGGCAACCATGAGTTCCCTCTCATCATTCGCACATCCAAGTGACTGCCCCCTTATCTTGGCCCCTTGAAGTGCCGGAAACAACATCGCCGCAAGAATGGCGATGATGGCGATCACCACCAGCAATTCGATCAGGGTGAAAGCGCGCGGTACCGTGGAACATTGATTATTGTTTTCCATCAGAGCACCCATTTGTTGCCTCTCCTGAGCAAACTTCGATGACCTTTTATTGTTGGAATTGCTGGAGGAAATGACGGCCACGAGCGAGCCTGTGCCTTTTTTATTCATACGTCATTGTTGACGGTTCGTTGCTTTCTAGTTACGGCGTCTTGGACGGGAGCATTTTCGGGACAAAGTGCGTTGTCCTAACCCGCAGAATTTTCTGCACTAACCATTGCAGATTTGAGACTGACCGTATATTACACGTTTGTGTAGCTTCCCATTGCTGGTGCGGCAGGCATTCCTGCCTGCCAGTTGCGGTGGCTTCCAGAGGCGAGTTAGACTGCCCCCGCAAAGAACGCCACACGGCGTGCCACCCTCACAACCTCATATATTGGTTGCCAGTCGTGCCGGAGCGCTATACCGTGAAGACATAGCCGTTTTTGGACAATAGCGAAGGTGTGTCGAAAATGCGATTTGTTTGCGGTAAGCTGTTTCGCGGAATAATGCAACTGCGCCAGTCTCTCATTGGATTGCGGGGCCATTTCTGCAGCTTGGGGACGGTATGCTGCCTTTGGGCCATGCTCATACTCAGCATTGTCTCCTCCAGTGCGGATGGCCTGCCTATCAGAAAAGTCGTCCACCAATATGCGCTGACTTCTGCGAACGATTTTCCCCAGCGTGATCCAATGGATTGGCGATTGCTGGGGTCCAATGACGGTGGCCGAACTTGGGTCATCCTTGACGTGCGAACGAATGAAATCTTCCAGGCACGCCAGCAGCGAAAGCTTTACAAGATTTTCAACGAAACTCCTTTCGCCACCTACCGATTGGAAATTGATCGGATTCGCGATCCGGGTACGGCCAATACCGTGCAACTGGCTGAACTCGAATTGATGGGTCAAACCGAAGCAGACCATGGTCCCACCCCAACATTTACCGATTTGATCACAGCCCAGGGCGATAATCCGCCAGCGGAGACGGTCGCCAATCTGTTCGACGGGCGCGTCGAAACGAAATGGCTGGACTGGCCGCCCAACGAAACCACACGCGCCTCATGGATCCAGTGGCAGTATGCAAACCCAACCGAATCGGTTGTGACGAACATCAGCCAGTTGTTACCCGTGCGGGCGCAGGCAAGCCTTGGAGTTCATGTTCGGCTTGAGGCTGTCGTCGTGGGATGGGAACAAAATAAGATCTGCTTGGCCGATACTACTGGATGCATCCTGCTTAACGTCCCTGCCCCAAAATCCCTGGATGGCGGACACACAATTTTGATCGATGGCATCAGCCAATGGGCCGGCAACTATGTCGGTATTAAAGCAAGTTCCGTGAAAATCCTTGCCAGGGCGGCAAGCGCATCTCCCGAACAAATTTCGCTCGAACAACCACTCTCTCCAAGCGATGACTTGAAGTGGGTTAAAATCGAAGGAGAAATCCAATATCCGCATCTCACAGAAAGCGGCATTTCTTTTAATGTTCAGGATGGCCCGTCCAGCATGCAGGTGCGATTTCCCAATGAGGAGAATTCAATCTCCTTGCCGCGTCCCGGAACAAGGGTCATCGTATGTGGCGTCTGCCAGGGCGCGTTCAATGAACGTGGCCAATGGGTGGCCGCGACCCTTTGGGCAGCAGGGCCGGATTCAGTAACTATCGCTGAATCGAATATTGGCAATCAAACCCTGACCGGGCCGGTCGTGCCGGCAAAGCAGAATTCATCCAATCCAACCACTTTGGTGACCGTTGCCCAAATCCGGAAGCTGACCCAGGAAGAACTCGCGGCACATCCGCGAGTGAAAATTCGTGGCGTGGTTACAGACGTCCTTCAGGGATTTGTTCAGGACGACACCGCCGGCATTGAGGTTGCTTTTTCGCCGGACGCAAAACGGAAGATTCCCGGGTTTGGAACGGCCATTGACATAGATGGTTGGGCCGAATTGGACGATGTCGGCAGCCCGGAGATTTGGGCCGATCAGATTGTAGTTCTGGGCAATGGAAAACTGCCACCACCCCGGACGTTGACATCGGATCAATTGGCGGGAGGGCGAACCGATGCCCAATGGATTGAGGTAGAGGGGGTGGTGCGTTCAACTGATGGCTCGCATCTGCTGATCACCTGTTATGGGCAGCAGATTATGGCCACGATGACCGAAGCTCCAGTAAGACTCGTGGACGATCTGGTGGACGCGGATGTTCGGGTATGCGGAGTTGCCGTCACGGCCAAGGACGAGCAGGGCAGAGTTCAGGGAATCCATCTGCTTATTCCGTCGCTGGATTACGTTGATGAGATTACTCCTCCGGCTGACCCGGAGACGTTGCCGATCCGAAAGATCGGCAGTTTGCTGGGCCTGAGCGGTCCCGGCGAACCGTTTCATCGCGTCAAAGTGCAGGGTGTTGTAACCTTGCAGCAAAACCAAAGGGTCTTCCTTGAGGATGACACCGGAAATGCCATGGCTGTTCTCAGGGAGAATGTTGTGCTGGGTGCCCGGTTCGGGCGCTCGCGCTGGTTGTACTGGCAAACGACACCATCAGAAATTTTTTCTAATTCAGACATGGTATTGCATCCCGGTGACTGGGTTCAGGTAGTTGGATTTCCTGAAACCCACCGGTATTCGCCTGTATTGATGGAAGCCATCATGACGAAGCTTGGCGGCCGGCAGGCGTTGAAGCCAATTCTGCTTACGCCTGACGGCCTGGCCGAAGGAGGGTTGGATTCCAGTTTGGTCACATTCGATGGTGTGCTTCGTGGTCAAACCATGATTGGAGCCAACATGGTATTGGACCTGGAATGGCAGGACCGTACCCTCCAGGCTCTCATGCCCGCAAAGGAAGGCGCTTCATTCAGAATCCAGGTCGGCAGCCGTTTACGCGTTAACGGTGTATGCCAGATTGATCCGCCGTCCTATCCGGAGCTTGGTTTGGTCCCCGGGCCTGTTCGCATTCTGATCCGCTCTCCGGGAGACCTCGTCGTATTGGTTCGACCCCCGTGGTGGACCGTTCGGCGCGCCTTGGCGTTGATGGGCGGAATGACGTTCGTGATCATGGCCGGTTTGGTGTGGATCAGAATGCTGCGGCGGCAGGTGAGTGAAAGAACCCGGCAACTCTCGGCGGAAATCCAACTGCGGGAACGCGCCGAAAGCCGCCACGCTCTGGAACAGGAACGCGCCCGGATCGCCAAAGACCTCCATGACGACCTGGGAGCCAACTTGACCCAGATTATTTTTTTAAGCGAACGCGTTGAAGTCGCGCGCAACGACGGCCAGGAAGTCAAACGCTGGTTCAACCTCATCCCCACAACCGCGCGTCGCACCATTCAATCGCTCGATGAAATCGTCTGGGCCATCAATCCACGGCACGACTCTTTGGAAAGCCTGGCGAACTATCTCAGCCAGTTTGCGCAACAACATCTCACACTGGCTCATGTCCGCTGTGTGCTGGATGTTCCCACCGTGTTGCCGTCTGTGCCCCTGAGCGCCGAAATCCGGCACAATCTGTTGCTGATGACGCGCGAAGCGCTACAAAATGCCGTCGCGCACGCAGCGGCGACAGAAGTGCATCTTTCGCTAAAGGTTGATGAAGAATGTTTGAGCATTACGATTTCCGATAATGGCAGGGGTTTTGAACCGGATTCCGTCCCGCCGCACAGCAATGGCCTTCACAATATGCAGCAACGCCTTCAGGCAATCGGCGGCCGATTGGAAATCATCAGCAAGCCTGGCCGGGGCACGATTGTATCCTTTTCTGTTCCCCGAAACATATTACACGGTCGTGTAATTGCCAGGAACTGGATTTCCAGCCAAGATTCATGAAAATGATCAGCGCCAGGCCAAAAGTATTGGATGCGCCGGACGTCGGGTTGGTGCGCATCAGCGTGGTGGAAGACGACTCCCTCGTCCGCGAGCAATTAATCCATCAACTGAATCGCGAGGCAGGATTTACGGTTGTCAGCAACCATCGCTCGGCGGAAGATGCCCTGGAGGAAATCCCCAAAATAGCGCCTGATGTGGTGCTCATGGACATTAACCTGCCGAAAATGAGCGGAATCGATTGTGTCCGCCGCCTTAAAAGCGAATTGCCCGGCACGCATTTTATCATGCTCACCATCTATGAAGATGCGGACGTCATTTTCAAGTCACTGCTTGCCGGCGCGGTGGGCTACCTGCTCAAAGGCCGCTCTGCTTCCCGTGCGCAGATTATTGATGCTGTCCTCGACGCCATGCGGGGCGGTTCGCCACTGAACAGTTTGATCGCGCGAAAAATCGTCCAGTACTTTCATCACCAGCAGGCCAATTCGGAAGCAGAACATCGGCTCTCTCAGCGCGAACACGAAGTTCTGGAGCTGCTCTCAAAAGGGTTGCTTTACAAGGAAATTGCCGACGCGCTGGGCGTGACCATCGAAACTATCCGCAAGCACTGCCACAATATCTACGAAAAACTCCAAGTCAGCTCGCGTACCGAGGCGGTGGTGAAATACCTGGGGCGATAGGAAGAGCCGAGATATGCGATATTCCTGCCGAACTGGGGCGGATAATGGGATTGAGAGAGACAGGGCAACATCATGGAAGGGCGTTGCTTGCGCGGCCTCACCTGAACAGCTTCAGACTGCCGTGGCGGAAGTTCCCCTGCAAACACTTTGGATGGGGTACTTGAAAAAAATCGTCAATTTATTGAAAAAAGCGGATAAAACAACAAACATAATGATCAAGAAACTCCTGTTTGCAGCATTACTGGCTGTGTCCGGCGCCAACCTTTCCCAGGCTCAACCCGGCGATGCCGGACCACAAACCGGCCAATGGACCAGCGCCGCAAAAACTGAGATGGCCAACCGCGTGAAGCAGGAGTTCCTGCACGCATGGAACGGTTACAAACAATATGCCTGGGGCCATGACGAATTGCGGCCGTTGAGCAGGGGCCATTATGATTGGTACGGCCAGTCGCTTCTGATGACGCCCGTGGATGCCCTGGACACGATGATTTTGATGGGCTTGAACGAAGAAGCGAATGACGACCGGCAACTTATTGATACGAAGCTTTCCTTCGATAAGGACATTTCCGTCAAGGTTTTCGAAATCAATATCCGGATGATGGGTGGGCTTCTCAGCAGCTACCAGCTTTCCGGAGACACAAATCTTTTGAACCTCGCGCAGGATTTGGGCAACCGACTCTTGCCGGCGTTTGATTCGGCTACGGGAATGCCGTACCGATACGTGAACCTCAAAACCGGCGCTGTCAGCGGCACCGACAGCAATCCCGCCGAAATCGGCACGTACCTGATTGAGTTTGGCACATTGAGCAAATTGACGGGAAATCCGATTTATTATGAGAAGGCCAAACATGCGGTGCAGGTCCTTTACGAGCGCCGTTCCAAAATTGGCCTCGTCGGCGTGGGAATTGATGTTAAGACCGGCCAATGGACAGACCCGGACAGCAGCGTCTCCGGCGGAATTGATTCCTATTACGAGTACCTGCTCAAATCATGGCTGCTGTTTGGCGACAAGGACTGCAAGCGAATGTGGGATTCGAGCCTCAAGGCCTTGGATAAATACAGCGCCGACAATGCGCCAACCGGTTATTGGTACGGGCATGTGAACATGAACACCGGCGCGCGGACCGCAACATACTTTGGCGCGTTGGACGCCTATTTCCCTGGCGAACTTGCCCTGGCCGGCCATCTCGGGCGCGCCGATAGCCTCGAAACATCTTGTTATAAAATGTGGAACGTCGCGGACATCGAGCCGGAAGTCCTCGACTATTCCGATATGAAAATCGTCAATCCGGCTTACCCGCTGCGCCCGGAAATCATCGAATCAGATTACTACCTGTATCATTTTACCGGCAATGACCGTTATCTTGACATGGGGCGGACATTCTTTGACAATCTGGCAAAATATTGCCGCACCGATGTCGCCTATGCCTCGTTAAGCAACGTGGAGACCAAGGAAAAAACCGATGATATGGAAAGCTTCTTTTTTGC
>JASHVW010000243.1 GCA_030044395.1 Verrucomicrobiia bacterium | reverse complement strand
CGTGCTGCCAGATTCTCCTGGATGCCATCCGCTGCCCGTCGGCGCGACCGCTCCTCCAATTTGGCGTCCAGGTAAAACTTGAAGTCCGTTTCCGGAAAAACATTTGTGCCGATATCGCGCCCTTCCATCACCAGGTTTCCAAATTGGGTGCATTCGCGCTGGCGTTTGACCATCCATTCGCGCACCTTCGGCACGGCGGCCACGTGCGGCACCGCGGCGCTGGTCTCAGCTGTCCGGATTTCCTTTTCCGGATAAAACCCGTCCACGAGCAAATGCACCGCGCGCAAATCGTTTCTGGCAACGCATTCCAATCTCGTCTTCCACTTGCGGCAGGCCGTGGCGACGGCCTTGGCGTCGTGGGCATCAATCCGCTTTTGCAGGCAATACCAGGCGAGCGTGCGATACATTGCACCGGTGTCCACGTAAACGAAATTCAGGGCCTTGGCCACAAGCTTCGCATTCGTGCTCTTCCCGCTCGCGCTCGTCCCATCAATGGCAATAACAATCGGTTGTTTCAATGTGTAAAGGTTTTCGTTAAAGTTCTAATCTTAATCCGCAAATAATTCATCAGGCGACAATTTTCGTCCGGACTTCACATCTACGACGGTCGCGCCCAGCCCCTTTGGCGGCTGGGTGGCCACTTTCTGAAAGAAGTTCGGGAATGTCTTCTTCACGCAGCCGGGGTTCCGCAGCTTGATGCCCGGCACTTTCAATCCCAACACCGCAAAACACATCGCCATGCGATGGTCGTTGTAAGTCTCGATCTCGGCGCCGTGAAGCGCCGACCGATAAACCGTTAGCGTATCGCCCTCTTCAATCACTTTCGCCCCGCATTTGGTCATCTCCGTGCGCAAAGCGGCAACTCGTTCGCATTCCTGAACACGAAGGCGGCCAAGGTCGGTAAATCGGGAAGGGTTCCTTGCCAATGGAGCAATGGTAATCGCCGTCATGATACTGTCACCCATTTGGCTTGCCCGCGAAATCATCCCCGGAAAATCAGGCGGCTCCGGTAAAAGCGCGGGAAACCATTGATCCATTTGCCAATCCGATTGCGGCCAACGCCGCACCAATACTGAAAAGTACCTTGGCTCGACGACGTGGCCTTGTAAATAAAGCTTCAGGTCAAAAATAGAAATTTCTTTTCCATGTCCCGATGGATCACTTGATGCCGGGAAAAGCCATCCTGTTGCCCAAAAATAACTTCCACTTGATGCGTCTGGTTCAATCCGAAATACGCCGCGCCGTCTCGGAAAAACGTTGATTAAATTTCTAGTCATTTCCACATACGGCGATTCCTCCAAATTTTCTCCGACCACGTCGATTTTCCACCCTCCCGCCCGGGCGCACAACAACAGTGCCGACGCAAACTGCGAGCTTTCCGCGATGCTGACTTTTACTGCAGTAGGAGACGACGGGAGGAATTTCTGGCTTTTCATTTCAATTTCGGTCTCGTTGCCTCGAATCCCGCCGCCAAAAACTTTAACCGGCAATTTGTCATTCCCGTTCTCCGCCTCGACTCGATAGCCTAATTCCCGCAGTGCCTGAAACAAAGCCGCCTGCGGACGCTCGTGCATCCGCGGCACGCCGCTCAATCGGTACACGCCGTTCCCCAAACAGACATACGCCGATAGAAACCGCGCGGTGGTCCCGGCGTTGCCGACAAACAATTCAAGAGGCTTCTCCGGGCTGCCGCCCTTCGGAATCTCTCCGCCAAGACCTTTCACCGTGATCGTCCGATTACAAAATTCTTCCGGGTCGTTCTCAACGCGGATTTCGAATCCGAGCTTCTGAAGACATTCGACCATGATTTGTGTGTCTTCGCTCCAAAGCGCGCCAGTCAACCTCACCTCACCCTCGGCCAGGGCAGCCAGAATCAGCGCGCGGTTGGTGATGCTCTTGGAGCCGGGCACGGTGATTTCCGCCCGGACCGGTTTGTCCAGCGGCACAATTTCAATTAGGTCAGGAAGCCCCATTATTCCGTCGAAGTCGAATTGGCACACCACCCGTCGCGGCGCGCCTTCGCCGTTTCAAATACTCTTGCCAAGCCTCCTCCGTCCGCCCGTTTCAGAATACGCTGAAACTTTTGCAGCTCGGAGATGAATACGTCCACGGATTTCCCCAGATTTTTCCGGTTGGATAGCGCGATGTCCCGCCACATCTCGGGCGAGCCAGAAGCAACGCGCGTGGTGTCACGGAAACCTCCGGCGCAAAGCTGCGATTGTTCCTTTGGCCCGGCCGGATCCAGGACCAGGCTGGCCAGCGTCGCCGCCAGCACGTGCGGCAAATGGCTGGTTCGGCTCACCAACACATCGTGTTGCTCCGGTGGTAATTTCAAAACGCGCCCGCCAAGCGCTTTCCAGAATGTTCCCATTTTGCGGACGGCGCCGCAATTTGACTTCTTCGTCGGGGTCAAAACGCAGACGGCATTTTTGAACAAATCTGCCCGTGCCGCGAGCACGCCGGTTTTCTCGCCGCCGGCCATGGGATGGCTGCCGACAAAATGCGCGCCGGCCCTGGCAATGAGCGGTTCGAGTTCGCGCACGACTTCCCCCTTCACACTGCCCACGTCAGTGACAACCGCGCCGCGTCTGAGCGCCGGCAAAAATTCTCGCGCCAGCCGGGCCATTTGAGCCAGCGGCGTGCAAAGAATCACCAGGTCGGCCCCGGAAACCGCCGCGCGCAAATCGGTGATTGTATAATCCATTGCGCCGATTTTTTCAGATTCGGCAATGGTCTTCTCGCGGCGGGCAAACCCGGCAATTTCCCTGGCGATGCCGCATTTCCTGGCGGCCAGCCCGATGGAGCCGCCGAGAAGGCCGATGCCTACGATGGTGGTTTTGCGAAATTGCACGCTCGCAGGATAGTCAAATGGGTTGCGGCATTAAAGGCTAAAGCGCCAGGTGCACCGTTGATTCCCTCCCCTGCCCTCCCTCCAATTTTTTTAATCGGAGAAACGGGAGACAAGGCGAAGCCGCTCTTCACTCCCCGCATTGATCAATGTTTTGCGCTGCCTCCAGACATGCGTTCGTCACCTGCTGCGTCTTCAACGACCACGTCGGCCATTCGTCGCTTAATTTGCCGGAAAATATCTGCTTCGCGAAATTGTCGAACATATTCACCTGCTGCGCGTCCCAGGCGCCGCTGGCTTTGACAAAGCGATGGTTCAACTGGAATCCCAACTGCGGCGCTTTCGGTGGCCTGACAAAACCATCCAACTGCAATTGCCCATCCGTGCCGCTCAAATCCACCCATTGGTTCAGTCCCGTGAGAAACGAGCAATAAAATCCCGCCGAAACTCCGCCGTCAAAAAAAAGCTCGCCGGAAAATTCCACCGGAACCCTGGAATCGTTCACCGCCCCGGCTATGATTTTTGCTTCGATGCGCCGCGGCATCTGCCATTCCATCGTCCAGAGGGTGAACCGGATGCAATACCAGCCGAGATCGCCGAGACAACCCAGCGGTTCCAACGCGCCGTTCACGCGGATGTTGGAACGGTGAAAATCCTTTGATCCGCAAAAGCTGAACTGTGAGGTGATGCGTTTGATTCGGCCAATGGAACCGGCGTCCAACACTTTGCGGATTTTCGCCATGCGCGCGTTGTGCATGAACATCACTCCGTCCATGAATTGCACGTGGTTCTTGTTGCAGGCGGAAATCATCGCCTCCAATTCCGTCACATTTGATGCGCACGGTTTTTCACAGAGAACGTGCTTGCCGGCGTTCGCCGCCCGAACGATCACCTGCTCCCGCAACGCCGTCGGCAGCGGCACATAAACGGCATCCACTTTTTCCGACGCGAGCAATTCGTCGTAACTTCCAATGGCTTCCGGCGCATAACCGAGAGGCGCTTCGCGCTGGCATTCCGAAATAAATTTCCGGCTTCGCGCCAGATCGCGGCTGGCAATGGCCGAAACCACGCAATGCCGCGACGCCGCAATTGCCTGCCAGTTTGTCCGCCCGATATTGGCGGTGCTTAAAAATCCTATCCGCAGCTTTTTCATGAATTTTCCGCTGTTTCGTACACGCGTTCCAAAATCACTTCCGCCATTTCCGGCGCCGTACCCACTGCCGGCGAATACCACACCAGCCTTCCGTTCCTTTCCGTCGGATTTCGCCACGCCGGCTGTCCAGCCGCCAATCGTTCCGCAACGCTCTTCTTGGCTTCGCCAAGCAGCACCGGAATGTCTTCCTGCGTATGCAGGCCGTCGCTGATAAAAAATGGAACAATCACAAGATTTCTCGTCCGCGCCAGCGAATAACATTCCGAAATCCGCGGCGTTTCCTCCAGAAAAATCGACTGGACGTCCGCGTAAATGTTTTTCGACCGTATCAATGCCGCCTGCCGCTCGATGGGCCAGCGCGAATTCTCGTCCTTCTCAGTCCCATGACCGGCAATCAACAGCGTCGTCTCTGAATTTTTGGGCGTGCGCGGAAATGGAAATTTCCCCACCACCTCCACTGCACGCGATAAAATCACCCCCGTCATGCGGTCGTGTGTCCCCACGGAACGGCAGTAAAACCGCTTTGACCCTGGGGTGATGAGTGATGATTGTTGTTCGAATCCAAGCTCGCGCGGAATCACTCGCCCTGCAAAATATCCCTCGCTCACGAATAACGGCGCGATGAAAACGCGCGGCGCGGAAATCACCCCCAGCACCTCCCGGATTTGCGGCTCCTGCTTCCAAAATGCCTCGCGTACCTCTCCAAAAATGTTCCTCCGGCGCAATTCGGCCGCATGTTGGAAGACGGGCGCCGCGGAATTCTCGCTCTCCTCGGTGCCGTGGCCCAGCACGACCAGGGACGCGTCTTTGAAGATCCTTTCGGTCACCGCATCAGGTTGGCGCATTCGCCCACGACCTTCAAAATTTTTTTGCTTGAAACTTTTGCGGGTTTCAGGCGTCCTATTCAAAAGTTGTTTCGGAAATCCAAAAATATGATTAAATCAATTGCATTGATCCTGCTTGGTTCAGCCTCCCTGGCGCTGGCCGACGACACCGGCGCCCTGAACAGTACAAACACCCTGCCGCCGGCCTCGACCGAGCCAGGGGTTACTTACGCGGACGATATCAAGCCCATCTTTGACGCGTCGTGCGTCAAATGCCACGATAGCACCAAGAAACCAAAGGCGCATCTGGCGTTGGACTCTCTGGCCGGCGTCCTCAAGGGCAGCCGGGACGGCGCAGTGGTGCTTCCCGGCAACAGCGCGAAGAGCGACTTGGTGCTGGCAGTGGCGCATATCGGTGATCCGGATACTTATATGCCCAAGGGCAAAGACGGCCATAAACTTACAGATGCCCAAATCGGTCTCATTCGCGCCTGGATTGATCAAGGAGCGAAGTAGGGCGGGGAGCCGGATCCGCCAACTTTGGAATCAATAGGTCATTCCGCTGAATATGGAACGGGCCTCGAAACGCAATTTGATGCCCTTCCAGCCTTGTTGTCTATTCCCAGCTCTGTTCTTTAGGCAATGGTTGCCGGCACACCGCTGAACAAACTGGAGCCAATCGAAACGCGTGGCAAATTCGTCGGCTTGCGCCGCGCGCGGTTTCTGCTGACACTGGCTGCCGCATGGTCTGGGTTGATAGAACCTCGCAATTCTGGCCGCACATCGCCGCCGGATTCGATTTTCTTGC
>JASHVW010000242.1 GCA_030044395.1 Verrucomicrobiia bacterium | reverse complement strand
CAAATCGCCGCCGAATACACGCAACCCGTTCCGTGCGTGCGGAGCCTCCTCGCAAACGGCGCTGATACAAAAAACTCGTCTTCGCCATCGAAAAATAAATCCGTCGCACGGCCGGTGCCCTTCAAATGGCCGCCCTTCAGCAAGACCGCGCAGCCAAATCGCGATTGGATTTTTTGCGCGGCGCCCCTCATCCCCTCAATCGCCGGAATTTTTTGCCCGCTTAAAATTTCAGCCTCCTGAATATTCGGCGTTACCAGTGCCGCTATTGGCAAAAGCCGGTCTTTAAGAATTTTCAACGCCCTCGGCTCAATCAACCTGGCCCCGCTCGTCGAAATTAAAACCGGGTCAACGATTAATGGAATCCGCCGCCGCGCCGGTAATGCGCAAAAAAATTTCGCGACCGCTCGCACGTTCTCCTCCGAGAAAAGCATCCCGATCTTTACCGCTGCCGGTGGAAGCTCGTCAAAAACGGCTTCAATCTGTTGGCGCAGAATTTTCGGTGAAACCGGCTCAATCCCCCGCACTCGTTTCGGATTCTGCGCCGTCAGGCAGGCGATGGCGCTCGCGCCATGCACGCCCATCGCCGCGAAGGTCTTTAAATCCGCCTGGATGCCTGCGCCCCCGCCACTGTCCGAACCGGCGATGGTCAATGCCGCGGGAATCTCTTTCGGCGCAATCATTTTCAAAAGACTAACGCACTGGCGTCATCAAGCAAAGACGCGGGTTGAACTTTAAAAAATGCGGCGCATAATGACGAAATGGACAAGGCCAAAATCGCTGAAATCCTCATTGAGATTGGAGTTTTGCTCGAACTGAAAGGTGAAAATCCTTTCAAAACACGCGCCTATTCCAACGCCGCGCGTGTCCTGGAAAACCTCGCCGAGCCATTGGAAAAAGTCGTCCTGGAAAAACGTCTCGGCGAAATCAAGGGGATCGGCGAAGCCCTTGAACAAAAAATCACCGAGCTCTTTGAAACCGGCAAATTGAAGTATTTCGAGGACCTAAAGGCCTCGATTCCTCCGGGCCTCGTCGAAATGCTCGAAATCCCGGGTGTCGGGCCGAAAAAAATCAAAACGCTCCACGACAAGCTCGGCATCGAGAATATCGCGCAACTTGAAAGCGCATGTAAATCCGGAAAAGTCGCGCAATTGGACGGCTTCGGAGAAAAAACCGCGGCGAATATTTGCGAAGGGATTCAGCGCCGCCGCACCTATGCCAGCAAGCACCTCTTGAGCGATGCCTTGCGCGCCGCTGAACCGCTGCTCGATGGCCTGCGCGAACATCCGGCGGTCATCCGCTGCAGCGCCGCCGGCAGCCTGCGCCGCAGCAAGGAAACCATCGGCGACATAGATTTGCTCGCCTCCTCGAAAAGACCCGCCGAGGTCATTGCCTTCTTTGTCGCGCAACCCAGCGTCATCAAGGTGACCGCCAAGGGCGAAACCAAGGCCAGCGTTATTCTGGAAGGTGGCTTGCAATCCGATTTGCGTGTCGTCAGCGACGCGGAATTTCCGTTCGCCCTCGCCTATTTCACTGGAAGCAAGGAGCACAACATTATTATGCGGCAGCGCGCCATTGCCCGCGGCTTGCGACTGAATGAATACGGCCTCTTCAAATCCACCGTCGAAACCCGCGACCCGAAATTGCTCGTCCGCTGCAAAACTGAGGAGGAGATCTTCAGCAGGCTGGATTTGTCTTTCATCGAACCGGAACTTCGCGAGGACATGGGTGAAATCGCCGCCGCCGAAAAAAATCAATTGCCGAAATCGATCGAATGGTCCGATTTTCGCGGCTCACTGCACAATCATTCCACGTGGAGCGACGGGCATAATCGTCTGGAGGAAATCGCCGAATTTATGGACAACCTCGGTCTGGCCTATTGGGCCATCACCGACCACTCCAAATCGTCCTTTCAGGCCAACGGCCTGGATGCCGAGCGTTTGCGGCAACAAATTACCGAAATCAATAAAATCAATGACCAATTCGCCAACCGCGGCAGTGAATTCCGCCTGTTGAAGGGAATCGAGGTGGATATCTTAAAAAACGGCCTGGATCTCGGAGAGGACATTTTGTCGGAATTGGATGTGGTCGTTGCCAGCCTCCATCAACCCTCGAACAATGAGATTGAAAACACCAAACGGCTGGTCGCCGCGGCAAAGGATAGTTTTGTCCATATCATTGCGCACCCGTCTGGCCGGTTGCTGCTCGAGCGTGAACCGTATCCGCTGAACATCCGCGCCGTGATTGACGCCTGTGCCGAGACGGGGACTTGGATGGAATTAAACTGCAATCCGCGCCGATTCGACCTGGATTGGCGCCATTGGCCATATGCCAGGAACCGGGGCGTTAAGTGTGCCGTCAACCCCGACGCGCACCGGAACGAAAATAGCGGATTTTTGCGGCTCGGCGCCGGTATCGCCCGCAAGGGCTGGTTGGAACAAAAAGACGTGGTAAATACTCTCGATTTACCCGCATTATTAAAGGAATTGAGACGAAAACGTAACGCGCCGGAAACGGCATTTTAGCGGTGG
>JASHVW010000241.1 GCA_030044395.1 Verrucomicrobiia bacterium | reverse complement strand
ACGATTCAAACAGCGAACTGATGGCGTAATGCGCGCCGACAGTTTCACGCGTCGTGATGGCGGGCTTGATAAACCGTTCGTAAACGACACGACCATTTTGGTTTTCAGGAATATTGCTTTTGGCCTGCTCCAGGATTTGCACGAACTGGGGTTCAAGGTTCTCGCCGCCAAGGTCTCCGGCCAACTGAAGGGCGCGAGCGGCGTATTGGATCACCTGGGTCGTTTCGAGACCGGAAATCTCATCGAAGAACCAGCCGCAACTGGTGTACATCAACATCGCGTGCCGTTGCATTTCGAGAAGGCGAATGGCGACGGCTTGTTCGGTATCGCTCAAATCGCGCGCACCGTACGCGTTGAAAAATTTGCGGACTTTTTCCGGCGACCGCTCCAGAATGACGGAGATGTAGCCATCACGTGCGGCCCATGGGTCTTTTAAGAACTCCCCGGCTTTGGATTCATAAAGCGGCGCCAGTTTATCACGCAGCCAGTCCATCGCCTGGCGCAGAGGGGCGCGCCATTGCTGGTTCCAACCACCGTGGCCGCCGGAACAACAGCCACAATCCTCTTTCCAACGCCCAACGCCATGGGAACAGCTCCACGAGCTGCCCTGGTGAATTTCCACCTCGTGCGTTGGCGGATTCTTCTCCAAATATTCGGCATAAATCGTCAGCCTGGCGTCATCGCTCGTTTCGATTTGGTGCAGCGCATAGGCCAGCGCCATGTCGCCATATTGAAAATGATGGCCGTAGGATTCGCCGTCGGTCGCAATATGGACCAGCTGGGCAGCTTCACGGCTGCCCTCAAACGCGCCCCTCAGGCGTCCGGAAAAAGACTCGCCGCTGATTAGCAATTTTTCAAACGCCACCGCCTGCGAAACCGGCGCATCATAAAAGAACACCACAATCGAACGGCCTTCCGGGAGCTTCAACAAATAAGGATTTTTAGGGTCAATTTTTGCGCCATTCACATCCTGCCAATCGTCCTCGCCCTCCAGCGGACGCACCCGACTGGCTTGACACGGTGAGAGGATTGTGAATTTTATGCCATGTTTTGCCAACACATCGAGTGATTCGTTGTCCGCCGCCGTTTCCGGAAGCCACATTCCCTCTGGTTCGCGGCCGAAGCGCGATTTAAAATCGCAAATGCCCCAGGCCACCTGGGTGTGCTTGTCGCGCGCGTTGGCGAGCGGCAAAATCATATGATTGTAGGCTTGGGCCAGCGCCGAGCCGTGGCCGGAAAACCGCTCGCGACTTTTCTTATCGGCGTCCACGATGGACTGGTGGATGTCGGGCTGTTTGTCCTTCATCCAGGAAAGCAACGTGGGGCCGAAATTGAAGCTCATGCGCGAATAATTGCTGACAATTCTTTCAATGCGGCCGTCGCCATCGAGCAAGCGGGCACGGGCATTCGGGGCGTAACATTCAAAGCAGACGCGCTCGTTCCAATCGTGGTAGGGATACGCCGAGTCCTGAAGTTCAACGGTTTCCAGCCAGGGATTTTCACGCGGAGGCTGATAAAAGTGGCCATGAATACAGATAAATTTCTCCATAACTCCTTTTGTAACCATTACACTAATCCGATGGAAACAATGCATTGTCAAATGGAGTTACGGAGCGAAATCCACTCGACAAAACGCAGGCAGACACCGAAAATCATGCGGCAAATGAAAATCCTCTTTCTGAACGGTCCAAACCTGAACCTGCTTGGCCAACGCGAGCCGGAAATCTATGGCCGGGCGACGCTGGGAGAGATCGAGGCAAGAGTCCGCGAACGGGCCAAGGAATTGAAGGTCGAAATTGACTTCCGCCAGTCCAATTTGGAAGGTGAATTGGTTGGCTGGATTCAAGATGCCCGGGGGAAGTTTGACGTGATCGTCATGAACGCCGCCGCCTACACGCACACGAGTATCGCCCTGCGAGATGCCATTGCCGCCGTCGGGGTTCCAACCATCGAAATCCACCTTTCCAACGTCCATGCGCGGGAAGAATTCCGCCAAAAGTCGTTGATTGCCCCGGTGTGCTACGGCCAAATCAGCGGCTTTGGACCGAAATCCTACGTTTTGGCCGTAGAAGCGTCCGTTTTCGTTAAAGAATCTAAAAAACTCCATTAGAATGACATTTTTTGGCGATTTTTTGGGGGTCTAAAAGTTTCTGACTTTGACGCTTGACTCCATTTCCATTCCCGGATACTGTCACAGAAACTTAACAATACGTTACAAAGCAGGGTCAATCTGACTGCTGCTTTTTTGGTTACGAGCTCAAAAACGAATTTCTTTAACGAAAACGACCTGTGGACCTCAAAGACATCAAAGCCATCATTGACTTGATGAAAAAAAACTCGATCACCGAGTTTGAATTGGAACGACAGGATTCAAAAATCAGGCTTAAACGGGGTTTGAATGGCGGCGCAATCCCGAGCCAACAGCCCGACGAACTTGTCCCCGCCCAACCATTAGGCCTTCCGCCCATGTCCGGTGCGCCCGCTGTCTCCGCCCCCGTAGTGGTGTCAAACGGCGAAATCGAAATCAAATCACCCATGATCGGGACGTTTTACAGGTCTCCCTCGCCGGAAGCGGCGCCTTATATCGAGATCGGCGGGGAAGTCGGACTCGAAACCGTCGTCTGCATCATCGAAGCAATGAAAGTGATGAATGAAATCAAAGCCGAAGTCAAAGGGGCCATTACGCAAGTGCTGGTGGAGAATGGAAAGCCCGTCGAGTTTGGCCAACCCCTTTTCAGAGTTCGTCCCAGTTAACTTTCAAGCATTCAAACGATCCAATTCGCGGTCAAAGTCTAAATAAAAATGTTTGAGAAAATCCTGGTAGCCAATCGCGGGGAAATCGCGGTCCGCGTCATCCGCGCCTGCAAGGAAATGAATATTCGCACTGTCGCCGTCTATTCCGAAGCGGACGCAAACTCCATGCACGTGCAAATTGCCGATGAGGCGATCTGTATCGGCAAAGCCGTTGCTTCGGAGAGTTATTTGCGCATTGACCGAATCATCAGCGCCGCGGAAGTGATGGATGTGGACGCTATTCATCCCGGGTACGGTTTTCTTGCCGAAAACGCACATTTCGCCGAGGTCTGTGAGAGTTGCAATATTCGATTTATCGGCCCCAGCCCCCGGGCCATGCAGGCATTGAACGACAAGGCCGTCAGCCGGACTCTGGCCAAAAAAGCCGGGGTGGCCGTGCCGCCGGGTTCCGACGGGGCGGTGGAAAACGAAAAGGACGCCCGTGAAATAGCCAAACGCATCGGCTATCCGGTGATGATCAAGGCCGTTGCCGGGGGCGGCGGACGGGGGATGCGGGTGGCACACAATGACCCGGCTCTGGTCAAAGGATATCACACGGCGCGGACTGAAGCGGAAAAGGCCTTCGGCAATTCCGGCGTCTATATCGAAAAATTCATCGAGAATCCGCATCACATTGAAATTCAGATTCTGGGTGATCAGAAGGGCCATATCATTCACCTGGGCGAGCGCGATTGCTCGGTGCAGCGGCGCAACCAGAAATTGATCGAAGAAGCCCCTTCCCCGCTGCTGGAGCACAAATTTCGCAAGCTCCGCGATAAAATCGGTCGTGATGCCGTCCGCATTGCCGAGGCCGCGCATTACGTCAATGCCGGCACGGTGGAATTCATCGTGGACAACCAGGGCAATTATTATTTTCTGGAAGTCAATAAGCGCGTCCAGGTGGAGCATCCCGTCACTGAGGAAGTCACCGGCATTGATTTGGTGCGCTACCAAATCATGATTGCCTCGGGCGAACTGCTGCAGCATTCGCAGCGCGACATCGAAATAAAGGGCCACGCCATCGAATGCCGCATCAACGCCGAGGACCCCTTCGATGACTTTCGTCCCAGTCCGGGGCGCATTGAAATGTATTACCAGCCCGGTGGGCGCGGCGTGCGCATGGATACTCACGCTTACGCCGGCTATACGATTCCATCAACCTACGATTCAATGATCGGCAAACTCATCGTTACCGGAAAGGACCGTCGCGAGGCGATTGACCGCATGAACCGCGCGCTTTCGGAATTTATCATCTCAGGCGTGAAGACCACCATCGCTTTTCAGCAAGCCGTCATGCAGGACCCGAATTTTCGGCGCGGGGTCTATTCAACCTCCTTTGTGGAACAACTCTTGGGCGGGGCGCGGATGGAATTGATCGAGGAGAAGACGTAACCCCGCAAAAGCGATTTGATTCTTTTCTAGCAATTCTTCATTCTTTCCTGGTTGAGCATTCCCGAACATCGCATGGCCATTGATAAATTGGACGAGCAACTGGTGCGGCTGCTGAATGAGCGCACCCGACACGTCCTGGCTATTGGCGACATCAAACGCAAGGCCAGAGAGGAAATCTATGCGCCCCACCGCGAACGCGCGGTGCTTGACCGCATTTCCCGCCTGAACTCCGGCCCCATCACCGACGGACAGCTTCGCGCCATTTACCGCGAAATCATGTCCAGCGCGTTGGCGCTCGAAAAGGCCATGAACATCGCCTATCTTGGCCCGGAGGCAACGTTCACGCACCAGGCGGCCATCCGCCGGTTTGGATCCAGCCTGAAATATGCGCCTCAAAAAACTGTCGCGGACGTTTTTACCGAGGTCAGCAAAGGCCGCGCCGATTACGGGGTAGTGCCGGTGGAAAATTCCACCGAGGGCGTCGTCACCCACACCCTCGATATGTTTGTGGACAGTGATTTGAAAATCGTTTCGCAGATCGTTCTGCCCGTGCAACACTGTCTGGTGAGCAATTCGCCGCGAGCCAAAATCAGGAAGCTTTACGTGCATCCGCAATCGCTTGCCCAATGCCGCGGCTGGATTCAAAACAACCTGCCGGGCGTGGAAATCATCGAAACCTCCTCCAATGCCCGTTCGGCCGAATTGGCGGCGAAGGAAAAAGGCACCGCCGCCGTGGCGGGAATCATCGCCGCCGAAAAATACGGGCTAAACGTCCTCGAAGAGGACATCCAGGACAACGCGGCCAATGCGACGCGTTTTCTGGTATTGGGGCGCCAATGCAGCCCGCCCACGGGCCACGACCGCACCAGCCTGATGCTCAGCGTGATGGACAAAGTGGGCGCACTGCACCAGGCGATCGCGGCGTTTCGCCGGTACAAAATCAACATGACCAAAATCGAATCGCGCCCGAGCAAACGCAAGGCGTGGGAGTATTTCTTCTTCATTGATTGCGACGGCCACGCGCAGGACAAGAGGGTGGCCCGGGCGATCCAGCACCTCGGCGAGCACTGT
>JASHVW010000240.1 GCA_030044395.1 Verrucomicrobiia bacterium | reverse complement strand
AACCCGTGGCCGTCTTATCAACGCCGCCTCCCGACAGGGTCATCGTGTAGTTATCGTCACTTTGCCAGGTTCCTTGCAAATTCACCGTCGTAAACACCGGCGCCATGCTGTTCGTTTGCGCCGGAATTATCGGGAAATTGTCCACGAAAACCTCATTATCCGACGCGGCGATCAATACCGTCTTAGCGTACGCATCCGTCCATAGTCGCCGCATCGCGCTCATTTCACTCGAAGGAACGTTCGTCCGCGCCCGCAAGACCCCGCGCAAGCTGGCCATCGCGTTCACATCCCACCGGCCAAGTATCGGCTCCGTGTCGTATTTGGCTGATTGACCCGTGTGCAGATAGCCCAATAAATCATTCAAGTTGGCCTCCGCCAAATTCCAGACCATCTTGACCGTGTCCGTGTTCTGCCAAATACCTTGGAAGGAGGAATTTTTCCAAATTTGCCCGAAGGGCGCGTGGGTTGCCCAGGCGTTTTGAAAATCGGAATCTGCTGCGAGTGCCTGGAAGTCGGGCCGCTCCGTGAGCGGTAAAAACGGCGGATACGCCGCCAAACGCCCGGCCAATTGCGGGCTTTGGGATATCAGACCCGCCAGATCGGCCATATGGAAATAGTTTTCGGGCGCCGGATCAATGGCGCAGGCGATTTTCGCCATGCCGGTGCTCTCCAAGTCATTTCCCATGCGATTCAGCAGCTTGATGGGGAATTTCTCCTGGTCCGACGAAGCGATTTGCGTTGACCAATAGCTGAGGTTGTAGATCGGAACGGATATCAGGACCAGGTAAAGGAGGGCATTGAGAAGTGCCACCGCGGCGCCCGTCCGCCGGTTGAGCCGGTCCCACCGCGCCATCCGCAATTCATCCCGGTCGTATTGATAATAAACCCAAACCTTGCGATGAACGTAAAATCCAAACGATTTCACCACGAACATCACAGCCACAAACGCCACCAGCGGAGACACGGCCCACACGACGATGGAATTGTGGATCGCCAGCCGCAACAGACGGGAAACGGGACCCGCCAACGGCCACGCCAGCAGCCCCGCCAAAATAATGCCAAAAAATGAAATTGCCGCTCGGATCCCGCCTTGTTTGTGCCCAAGCAAGGCGCCGAACAACACCAAAACCAATGCCAGAATCCAAATGGTCATGCCCTTAGTTAAGACCATTTATGCAAAAAAGCACGAGGAAAATGCGGCTGGATTTGAGCCTGACCGCCGCCCCTGTTAGATTCTCAGCATGATAATATCAATCGTCGTTCCCGCCTTCAACGAAGAACGATTGCTTCGCGCCTCGCTCGCACAGATCACAACGGCGGTGAAGTCCTTTGAAAAAATCGGGTGGGGCGTCGAATTAATCGTCTGCGACAATAATTCCACCGACCGCACCGCTGAAATCGCCCGTGCCGCGGGCGCAACGGTCGTTTTCGAGCCGGTGAACCAAATCGCCCGCGCGCGAAATTCGGGCGCTGCCGCCGCAACCGGCGACTGGCTGGTTTTTGTGGACGCCGATTCCCACCCCAGCCCGGAATTGTTGGCGGACGCTGCCGCGGAAATTCAATCCGGGAAATGCCTGGCCGGCGGCGCGACCATCCGATTGGACGAGCATCTTTTTATCGCCGGATGGATTACGCGGCTCTGGAATTTTACCAGCCGCTGCCTGCGATTGCTGGCTGGGTCATTTATCTTTTGCGAGGCCGCCGCCTTTCGGACGGTCGGGGGATTTAGCAGCGAGTTGTTTGTCGCCGAAGAATTGGATTTAAGCAACCGGTTGAAAATACTTGCGAAGAAAGATGGAAGGAAAATCGTGATTCTGCATCGGCATCCGCTGGTGACCTCGGCTCGAAAAATGAGGCTTTACACCGCGCGCGAACACCTTCGTTTTATCTTCTTTGCGATTTTCAACAAGCGGCGGGCATTGTGCAGCCGCGAAGCAGCCCATTTATGGTATGACGGAAGGAGATAGGCGCGAGCGTTTGGAGAAAATCTGTGGCCGCGCGGAAGAGAAGACCCGCAATCAAAAAGCGCCATCGTGTGTCGTAACCGCCTCGATTACGAGGCTGTTCCCGCCTTCCCGCCCGCCGTGAGAAAATCCAGGTATTCAATCAATTGCGATTTCATCTCCTTGCGCGGAATAATCGCGTCAATCAGGCCGTGTTCGAGTAAAAATTCGGCCGTCTGAAATCCCGGCGGCAATTCGGCCTGAGTCGTATCTTTAATGACCCGCGGACCGGCGAAACCGATGAGTGCGCCAGGTTCGGCCACGATAAGGTCCCCCAGACTCGCGTAACTGGCCATCACTCCACCGTAATCCGATTGGGTAAGAACGCTGATGTAAGGAAGGAAGCGCTGCGCGTGATAGGCCAGGGCCGCGCTGGTCTTGGCCATTTGCATGAGGCTGAACGCCCCTTCCTGCATCCGCGCACCGCCGCTCGCTGAAATAATGACCACGGGCAGTTCCTTCTCAGTGGCGCGTTCGATCAGGCGCGTTAGTTTTTCCCCGACAACCGCGCCCATCGAGCCGCCCATAAAACCAAACTCCATGACACCCAATGCGGCGCGCTTTTCCCCTATTTTGCACAAACCCGTGACAACGGCGTCTTTTAGCAGCGTGGCCCTGCCGTCGCGCTCCAGCTTCGCCTCGTAGGAGGCGAATTTCAAAATGTTCACACTCGACATTTCCGCGTCCATCTCCTCGAACGTGCAGGTTTCGACCAACGAATGAATGCGTTCGCGGGCACGGATTGGAAAATGGAAAGTGCATTTGGGGCACACCTTCAAATTTTCATCCAGTTCCTTGTCAAAAATCATCGCGCTGCATCTGGGGCACTTCGTCCACAGCCCCTCTGGAATGTCACGCTTCTTCGATTTTTTCCCTCCCGCAAGCTTGGGCTTCTTCGCAAACGCCGTTTCCGCGGGCGGAATCGGCGGCGGAGTCAACCCAGGTTCGACCGTCTCCACCCCGAAAGATTTCTTGGTGAACGTTGTGGTATCCATTGACTTCAGATTATATCCGACTCAAAGCCCGCGCGCAACTGTCCAGACGCAAACTTCGCCGGCGCCGGCCTGTCGCAATACCTTCGCGCAGGCGTTCGTCGTCGCCCCGGTGGTGAAAACGTCGTCCACAAGCAGGATCCTTTCACCGTCCAATTTGACGCCGCCACGGATGGCGAAGGCGCGGCTCATATTGGCCGTCCGTTCCCCGCGGGTCAATCGCGTCTGAGACACTGTCGGCAATACGCGCCGCATGAGTTTGCAGCGCAATGGAATACCCGCCGCGGCGCCCAAATGCGCGGCCAGCCGCGCCGCTTGGTTGAACTCGCGTTCGCGCTCCTTGACCGGATGCAACGGCACCGGCACGATCATATCCCACCGCTGCACCCGCACCACCGGCAGTGCCTCGCGCACAAGCAAGTCGGCCAGGAATGGCTCAAACCATAAATGCCGCCGGTATTTATAGCGATGGATGGTTTCGAGCACGACGGTTTTGGCGACGACGGCCGAGCGGGCCGATGAAAAGTGCAGATTCAATTGACAGCAGTTGGCGCATTGAAATTCAGTCGTGATCGCGCCTTGAAAGGGCAGGCCGCACCGTGCGCAAAATGGCGGGCGGATGAATTGAATATGTTGCCAGCAGTTGACACAGATGTATCCGCTCTTCGGCGTCGCCCGTTCCTTTCCGCAAATCTGGCAAATCTCGGGATAAAAGAAACCGAGTACGGTTTCAGCGATTGAGACCGGACCACGAAGGACCTTGGAAACGCGCGAACAGAAGGGTTCAGGGCTCAGTTGCATGGTTCACATTTGGCTCCTTAATTGGATGACGCTCAAATGACGTAGGCCGGACGCTTTTCAAGTGGAAGAAATTTGAAGACGACTAATGTCAATAAGAGAGCCAAGAAACCCAGCCAACCGTCCACCATTTTACTGCTGCCCCAAAAGGTGACGGCAATCCCCGGAGACGGCACCGTCAGCGCTCCGAAGAGTTTCAAGACGAATACCCAGCCGCCATGCATGCCAATCGAGAAATACAGATTGCCGGTTCGATGGTAGGCCAGCCCGAGGAGAATGCCTGCCAAAGTAAGCCCCAGAAACGCGGGAATAAACGCATGTAGATCAAAGAGATGCGGAAGCAAAATCAATCCCGAATCCCAGGTGATCCCCCCTGGCAGGTCGGCGGCGCGCAGGAAATGCACAAAGGCATAAATGACGCTGCTGATCCCCAGGGCTACCGGCCAATAAAGTACCCGTTGCAATCCGCCAAAAATCGCCCCTCGAAAAAGAATCTCTTCAAGAATGCCGACCATGGCCGCCGCGGCCAGGGCCGCGAAAATGGCGGCGACGACCTGATGCGGCCCGGCATGCTGGTTGAAGGTGCGCCGTCCGGCGGCGATTTCAATCAACACGACCAATGCCAGGGAGAAAAATCCCATGAGCAGGCCGCCCAACAGCCGCTTCATCTGCCCGTACGGCGGGACAAGGCCGATTTCACGACATGAAACAGCTCCCAGAACGTGAAAGACGGGCCAGATGCCCGCGAGCGCCAGAATCAGGAAGGCGCGGTCAAGAAAGCGGTGAAACGGGGCATGTGCGATTTTGGGGAAGGGAAACAGTTGGACCAGGTGCCAGAGCCAAGGCGCAAGCAACGCGCCGCCAATAAAGACCGCAAAAAGATAAATGACCAGCGCGCTAATTGGGCGCATGGCCGTGATGATATTTTTTCTGTCGCCGGACGCAACCGCAATCCGTCTGAAAAAGTGGGAATCGAAGCAGTTTTATTTCGCGTTCAATTAATTTTTGTGCTAAAAAATAGGCTGATGGCAAACGGAACACAGGCAGCAACCACGGGAGCGCCCGCCGAGGAACAATTCGGCGGTCGGTTTTATCTTCATGAACTCTTGAACAGCGGCGGCATGTCGGATATCTGGCTTGCCACGGATTCACGCAACAAACCCTACGCGCTGCGCAGGTTGAAATCGGCCCTGCGCTTCAACTGGCTCGCCCGCCGCCGTTTCTTGCGCGGTTGTGAAGTCCTTTCCAAAATCAACGACAGCGAGTATGTGGTCGGCTACGTCGAACACGGCAAATTGGACGGCACGTTGTATCTATTGATGGATTATGTCGAGGCGGAAAACTTAAAGAACCTTTTCGCGCGGCAGGATCCTCTCCTGGCGGAGAACGTGGCCCAAATTCTGATTGATTCGGCTGTTGGCCTCAACCACGTCCATGAAAGCGGGTATATGCACCTCGATTTCAAACCGGAGAATATTTTGGTTTCACGAAATGGCAACGTCCGGTTGATTGATTTTGATCTCGCACAGCCGATTCCGGAAAAGCCGAAAAAGTATGCGAAGAATCCGGGCACTCCCGGCTATATGGCCCCCGAGCAATTGCAGCGCCTGCCGTTTGACGCGCGAGTGGACGTGTTTGCGTATGGCGTGGCGGCCTATGAATTGTTAACCAATCAAAAGCCATTTCCCGGCAACTCGCCCGCGGAGATCCTCGCTTCACAGTTGGAGCCGAACAATCCGACCCCGCCGCGCGAGCATAATCCGGAAGTGCCGCCTCTATTGGAAAAAATTGTGCTTAAATGCCTCGCGCGCGATCCGGATCGCCGTTACCCGGCCACAGGGGTTTTGGTCCGCGAATTGCAGCACGTGCTGTATGTGTGATCACCCTGCCCCAATAAGCGCGTGCGAAGATAATGTTGTCGCTAAAGCATGACTTTTTTGTCTTTACGGCGAAGGCCCGTCATCTGACGTTCCGGCCTGAAGGCCCGTGCTGGCACCGCCGCTGAAACGACACTGTTGCCGTCCCTCAAAAATCCGCTACATTATTGGTGTGAAAAGCCTGACAAAACAGGAGCAATTGGTCCTCTGCGTCGTCTTGGGGTTGTTGCTAATAGGCTGGTGCGTGAAATTCTATCGGACGGCGCACCCGCCGACGGCGGCCGCTTTGCCGGCCAAACCTTGAACAGGGGTAGGGTTGGGCTCCCGCGCCGTCCTCAATCTTGAAATGCAGCAGGTAAATTTTGATGAAACGCTCGAGGCGATTCTCGCCAATGACTCGCGGTATTCCCGCGAGGCGTATCTGTTCGTCCGCGAGGCCCTCGATTTTACCCAGAAACTCGTCGTCAAGGAAAATCGCGGGCAACTCCGCCACGTAACCGGCCAGGAATTGCTCGAAGGCATCCGGCAATTTGCCCTCCAACAATTCGGCCCCATGTCCCCGACCGTTTTCATTGAATGGGGTGTTAAGAACTGCCGCGACTTCGGCGAAATTGTCTTCAATATGGTCGAAGCCGGCCTTTTGGCTAAAACCGAAAGAGATAATCGGAGCGACTTCCGAAACGGTTACGATTTTACCGAAGCTTTCCTCAAACCCTTTTGGCCGCAAGCCAAACTGGACCGGGAAAAGACTCCGGAGAAACGATAGCTCGGAATCCTTTCCCCCTTCTTCCTTCATGGCAGCGCCGTCTTGCCTTCCCATGAACCGGGCGTTTGGAGCTCGGCGTACGGCGGCCGGAAACTCCGAACCGGTCCATGGTCCCAATGCGCGATTTCGAAATCGTTGGGCCTCCCGATGGCGTAGCCATGCGAAGGCGGCTCACTTCTCCCTTCTCCCTTCGGCCTTTCGGTAGTATCTTTCCCGTCCATTTGATTACTGATGACAAAAAATACTTCAACTGACCAGATTCCATCGCTCCCTCCAGGCGTCAAACTGACCACGCTCGACAACGGCCTCATCGTCATCGTGCGCGAAGACCACAGCGCTCCGGTCGTTTCCGCCCAGGCTTGGTGCATGAGCGGCAGCATTCACGAAGGCCACTGGCTCGGCGCCGGCCTTTCCCACGTCCTCGAACACATGCTCTTCAAAGGCACCACCACCCGACCCGGCAGCCGCATTGACCAGGAGGTCCAGGAGGCCGGCGGCTATATGAATGCCTACACCAGCTTCGACCGAACGGTCTATCACATCGACGTGCCCAACACCGGCGCGCGCACCGCCATTGACATCTTGTGCGATATCATGCAGCACGCCACCTTGCCGCCCGATGAACTCGCCAGGGAGATGGACGTCATCCGCCGCGAAATGGACATGGGCCAGGACGACCCCGGCCGCCGCGCCAGCCGGCGTTTGTTTGAAACCGCCTACACCCGCAGCCCCTATCGCTTCTCCATCATCGGCTATCCGGACATTTTCAACGAGCTCAGGCCCGACGACATCCGCAATTATTATCACGAGAAATATGCGCCCAACAATTGCTTTTACGTCGTCGCCGGCGACGTAAAAAGCGCCGATGTCATCACCCAAATCCGCGAATCCTATGCCAAAACCAAATCGCGCGCTCTTCCCCCCGTCTTCCTCCCGCCTGAACCGCGCCAAACCGCATCGCGCGAAATTATCGAG
>JASHVW010000239.1 GCA_030044395.1 Verrucomicrobiia bacterium | reverse complement strand
GCGGAACAACGGCTGATCGTCCCCGGTTTGCGTGCGGGAAACTATCTTTGTTTTTTTGGAATGCATGTGCTGACGCCCGGGGCGATGGAGTTGCTCGGCGCGGCCGTCACCCAGGGCGGAACCGTCAGTTTGAGCGAAACGCTTTCCAGGCTGGCGACGCGCGAGCGTTACCTTGCCTACGAAATCCAGGGACGGCGTTTTGATATTGGATTCAAATACGGCCTGCTCACCGCGCAACTGGCGCTGGCCCTGAGCAGTTCCGCCCGCGACGAAGTGCTCTCGGGCCTCGTTGAACTCCTGGCCCAGGAACCCCGCTGACACGAGCATGGCCACCGCGCTCCTCGAAATCATCACCTCAGCGGATCCGAAAATCCGCGACCAGTCGCTTGATGCCTTCTGCGCCCAGGCCACCGCGGACAAGTTGCTCGCGGCCTGCGCGGAACTCGCCAACTTTCGGCGGCGCAGTGAAAATCTATACGAACGGGTCCGCGCACTGTTTTTTCTTTACGCAATTCATCGCTTTCACCTGCCGGGCAAATTGCCGGCCCGTCCGCACGGCCTGATTCCCTTCAAAGGAATTGAGCATCTGTTGCAGCGCCGGTTCGAGGAGGCGCTGGAACAATTTCTCAACGCGCAAAAAAATTCCGGGCCTGGTGACGCGATTTCCAGCGCGCTCGCGACGGTGTATCAGCGGCTCGGTTTCCAGACGCTGGCCGACCAGGTGCGCCGCAGCGTGCGTTCGGTGCGCGGGAACCAATGGATGTTCCGCATGGGCCATCCGATGGACCATCCGCTGCGGGTGCGGCCGGAACTATTGCAGCGCAGCGACGACGGGACGTATCCAATATTGCGCGAGCGAACGCCGGTGCGCATGGACTTAAGTCATTCGGGCTGGAGCGACATTTTTTTCCTGGGGATGGATTTTCCCGAAGGCGCACGGGTGCTCAATGTTTCCATTGACCTGGGCGTTCACGGGCGCGACCGCTGGCCCCAGCCGCCGGTCGAGGCGTATCTGCGCGTGATTGACGAGCCGATTTTGCGCCTGAGCAGCGTGGACCTCGGCGCCAGCGCGGATATCGGGAACCTCGCTGAAGTTTTTGATTTTGCCCGTGATTACCTTGGCCTGTTGAAGGCCGCGGTGATTGCCGCCGGCATCGTGCCGCCGGGCATTGAAGGTTCAGGCCAGAATCTCGCCGATTTGCTGGCGCGCTTTGTCGGACACGGCCGCGGCCTCGAACTCGTCAGCCACGTCAACGACATTCCCAAAGGTTCGCGACTTGCGGTGTCCACCAATCTGCTTGCCTCGCTAATTTCCGTTTGCATGCGGGCGACCGGCCAGGCCCGGTCGCTCACCGGCGCGCTCGCCGAGGAAGAACGCCGGCTGGTGCTCGCCCGCGCGCTGCTTGGCGAATGGCTTGGCGGTTCCGGCGGCGGCTGGCAGGACTCCGGCGGCGTCTGGCCGGGGCTGAAACTGATTTGTGGCGTCCCGGCGACGGATGGCGATTCCGAATTCGGCATCAGCCGTGGCCGCCTCATGCCGGCGCATCGCGTTCTGGACGAGCAGGAAGTATCGGGCGCGACTCGCGAACGGTTGCAGGAAAGCCTGGTCCTCGTCCACGGCGGCATGGCGCAAAACGTCGGGCCTATCCTTGAGATGGTCACCGAGAAATACCTGCTGCGCTCCGCCGCTGAATGGGCGGGACGCCAGCAAGCGATCGGTTTGCTGGATGAAATCGTATCGGCCTTGCGCGCCGCTGATGTGCCGCGGCTGGGTGCGCTGACCACGCGCAATTTCAACGAGCCGATTCAAACCATCATACCGTGGGCGAGCAACGCCTTTACCGAAGCGCTCATCGCCACCGTGCGCGCGGAGTTTGGCGGGGAATTCTGGGGATTTTGGATGCTTGGGGGCATGTCGGGCGGCGGGATGGGTTTTATATTTGACCCGCAGCGCAAGGCGCAAGCACAACAGCGACTGCAGGAAATCATGTCGAAAACAAGGCATGAACTGCAGCACGCTCTTCCCTTTGCGATGGAGCCGGTGGTCTATGACTTCGCCATCAACGAGCGCGGCACGTGGGCGGACTGGCTCCGCGGCGGCGAGGCGTTGCTGCCACGCGGCTACTACGCGCTGCACGTTCCGCGCTGGCTCCGCAACCCGCAATCATTGACCGCGCCGCAGCGCGCCGAACTTGACAAGTTCAGCGCCGTGTGCCGAACGCAGCCGGAATGGTCCGGCATGATGCAGACCCTGTTTGATCGTCTGCTCCCCCGGTTGAAAACCGAGGGTGGACGCCAGTTGAGCCTCGCGGAATTGCTTGAACAAAATGGCTTTGACCGCCTCCAACACGAGCAGATTCGCGACGACCTGAGAAACGGCCGAATTGGATTGGCGCAGAACCGCCTTCCCGCGAGCGCTGACATCAAGGATGTGGCGGACAGTGACGTGCTGAACGCGAGCGCCCCGCTCCCGCCGGAGTGGCGGGAGGCCGGCCTCGCCGCCATCGCCCGCGGCGAACTCGCGGTGGTGACGCTGGCCGCCGGCGCGGGCAGCCGGTGGACGCAGGGCGCGGGGGTGGTGAAGGCGCTTCATCCATTCTGCAAGTTCAATGGGGCGCACCGGACGTTCATCGAGACGCATCTGGCCAAAAGCCGCCGCATCGGCCGGCTCGCCGGCCAGCCATTGCCCCACATTTTCACGACCAGCTACCTGTCGCACACGCCGACGGAGGAATTTCTGCGCTGGAAAAATTTTTATCATTACCCCGGCCCGCTGCTGTTGTCGCCCGGACGTTCCATCGGTCTGCGGCTGATTCCGACGGTGCGCGATCTGCGTTTTTTGTGGGAGGAGATGCCGCAGCAACGGTTGGACGAGCAGGCCCAGAAAGTCCGCGACAGCCTGCGCGCCGCGCTCCTGAATTGGGCGCGCACGGCGGGCGAGGGCGGCGACTATACGGACAATCTGCCCGCGCAGTGCCTGCATCCGGTCGGCCACTGGTTCGAGGCGCCGAACCTCCTGCGCAACGGCGTGCTGGGGCAGCTTCTCGCCGCCCGGCCGCAGTTGCAGCACCTGATGCTGCACAACATTGACACGCTCGGCGCGGATGCCGACCCCGCGATGTTTGGCCTGCATCTGGCCCAGGACACATGCCTGACTTTTGAAGTCATCGCCCGGCGTCTGGAGGACCGCGGGGGTGGCCTGGCACGCGTCAATGGCCAGGTGCGTCTCGTCGAGGGTCTGGCCCTGCCGCGCGAGGAAGATGAATTTCAACTGCGCTTTTATAATTCCAACACCTGTTGGATTCACGTTGACCGCCTGCTCGACGTTTTCAGTTTAAGCCGTTCCGATTTGTCCAACGCGGAAAAGGTGGCGGCCGCCGTCCGAACTGTCGCGGCGCGAATGCCAACCTACATTACGATCAAGGACGTGAAAAAGCGGTGGGGTCACGGGCAGGAAGACGTATATCCCGTGAGCCAGTTCGAGAAATTGTGGGTGGACATGACCGCGCTGCCGGACGTGAAGACGCGCTTTGCCGTGGTGCCGCGCTTGCGCGGCCAGCAGCTCAAAGATCAGGCGCAACTCGACGGCTGGCTGCGCGACGGCTCCGCCGATTTCGTGAACCAGATTTGTCTCTGGGGGTAAAGAGGTGTGGCCGGTTAAGGCGT
>JASHVW010000238.1 GCA_030044395.1 Verrucomicrobiia bacterium | reverse complement strand
TGTTGGTCAGCGCCAGCAACTCCAGGCGGTCCAATTCCGAATTGCCGAACGCTTGCCACCAATCGCCGCGCGAAACGTTCGCGGCAGGCTGGGCGACCTTCCAGATGACGCCGTTGGTTGCCAGGGTGACGGCGGAAAACGCCTTGGGCAACGGCTGGCTGGGCAACGCCGCCGGACGCCGGTAATTAGGGCCGACGGCGCAGCCGCCCAAAACCAGAATAACGGCCCCGGAAGCCAGAAGGCGGGAGATGCGGTTTTTCATTGGGCTGAATCGGTCTCCGTAGCGGGCGCGATTTGCACAGTCATGCCGTCGGCGATGGAATCGGGCGGGTTATTGATGACGCGGTCGGTGGCCGTGAGGCCGTCGAGTACTTCAATTTCATCGCCGAAATCGCGGCCTACCTTCACGTCGCGCAACTGCACTTTGTTGTCGGGGCCGACGAGGGCGACCTGGGTCCCTTGAGCGCGGAAAATGATGGCATTATCGGAAATTGTCAAGGCCCCTGGGTTGGGGGAATCGTTAAACCGGACCTGGGCGTAACTGCCGGCGAAGAGCTTGCCCCTGGGATTGGGCACCTGCAATTCCACCTGCAACGTGCGGGTGACGGGGTCCACGGCACCGGAAGTTTGTGTGACGGTGGCCTCAAAGGTGCGCCCGGGCATTTCCAGGAAACTCAGTTGGGCCTTTTGACCGACGGCGACGTCATGAACGTATTGCTGGGGGACCTGGACATAGACGCGCAAGGGATCGGTTTGGGCCATTCCGAAAAGTGCGGGGCCGCTGTCGGCGGCGATGAGCTGGCCGATGTCCGTGTTGCGCTCGGTGATGACGCCGGTGAACGGCGCGGTGACGCTGTCAAATCCCTTCAAGTCCTGGAGACGCTGAAGATTCGCGCGCGCGGCCTCGACGTTCGCCTGTTGCAAGACGTAGTCGGATTCCTTTTCCTGGGCGTCCTGCTCGCTGACGCTGGCGGTCTTGAGCAATTCCGCCCAGCGGTCGGCGGTGATTTTGGCCAGGTCCAAACTGGCTTTGGCCTGGTCCAATTGCGCCTTGGCCTGGGCGAGCTCTTCGTCCAATTCGGGAGTTTCAATCTCGGCCAGCACTTGGCCGTTGGTCGCATGGTCGCCGATATCCACATACCAGTCTTTCAGGTAACCGCTGGCGCGGGCGTGGATGGAGGCCTGGATGAAGGCCTGGACATTGGCAGGCAACGGGGCGCTCAGGGAGGTTTGCTCCGGCAAGGCCGAAATGACGCCGACGATGAGCTCCGAATCGTCCCGGGTCTGGGCGAGGAGCCCGCGGTGCGCCACCCAGCGTGGCACAAAGCCGATGATGAGGCCGATGATGATGAGGGCGGCGGCAATTTCCGCGATGCGCCGCAAGCGAATCGGCGGCGGCGATGAAGGAACGGTTGGGCTCATGACTTTACATTTTCGATGATGGTGGGCGCCTTGTAATGGCGGTGCATAAAACTGAAGACGATGGGGACGAAAACCAATGTGGCAATGGTGGCCAGGACGAGGCCGCCAATGACGGCGCGGCCGAGTGGCGCGTTTTGTTCGCCGCCTTCGCCCATGCCCAGGCTCATTGGCAACATGCCGATAATCATGGCCAAGGCGGTCATGACGACGGGCCGGATGCGTCCGACGCCGGCCTCGATGGCGGCGGTAACGGAGTCCTTGCCGGCGCGAAAATTCTCACGGGCAAAGGTGACAACGAGCACCGAGTTGGCGGTGGCCACGCCCATGGCCATGATGGCGCCCATCAACGCGGGCACGCTCATGGTGGTTTGGGTCAAAAACAATCCCCAGATGACCCCCGCCAGCGCGCCGGGCAGGGCGGTGATAATTATGAACGGGTCGAGCCAGCTTTGAAAATTCACTACCAGCAGGAAATAAATCAAAATGATGGCCATGACTAGACCGAGGCCGAGGCCGATGTAACTGGCGCGCATGGTTTCGGCTTGGCCGCGCAGGACGATACTGGCGCCGCGCGGCAAGTCTTTCTTTGCGTTGTCCAGGAGCGGTTGGATTTTGTCCAGGACGGTGCCGAGGTCGGTGCCGTCCACGCCACCGTAAACGTCCACGACAGGCAGGACGTTGTAATGCGAAACGGCGAGCGGCACCTGGACGCGTTTGATGGTGGCGACATTGGCGAGGATTTGGTCGTCGGCCTGGCCGACCTTGATGGGCATGGCCTCAAGTTGAGCCATCGAATCGAGCCAATACTGTGGGGTATAGACGTTGATGACATATTGGATGCCCAGGGCGGGGTCGAGCCAATAAACGGGCTCAACCTGCGAGGTGCCGCTGAGGGCCAGCAACAGGGCGTTGGCGACGTCAGCCTCGGTCAGGCCCAACTCCGCGGCCTTGACCCGCTGCACCTCGACAGTTAATTGGGGAAGATCATCGGGCTGATTGACGCGGACGTCCACGGCGCCGGGGATTTTTTTGATTTCATCAGCGAGGCGGGTGGCGACGTCATGGTTTTCGGGATCGCGGCCAATCACCTGGACGTCGTAGGGCGCGGGCAGTCCGAAATTGAGCGTCTGGCTCACAATGTCCGCTGGGAGGAAATAGAAAAGGATGCCGGGGAAATCACGCGGCAACCGGTCGCGCAATTCGCGGATATAATTTTCGGTGGGGGCGTGGCCGGGTTTAAGCGAAACCAGAATGTCCGCGTCGCAGGGGCCGATGATGCCGCTGGTATTGTAGCTGAGATTAATGGAAGAATTGGGAATGCCGATGTTGTCCAGGATACCTCCGAGCTGGTCCGGGGGGACGACCTTGTGAATGACGCGGTTGACTTGACTGGAAAGACGTTCGGTTTCCTCGATGCGCATTCCGGTAGGTCCGCGCACATGGAGCAGGAATTGGCCGGCGTCAACGTTCGGGAAGAAATCCCTGCCCAGGGGGAACGCCAACAGCCATGAACCCACACAAAAGGCCAGGATCACTGCGGCCACGCCGCCGCGATGTTGAAAGCAGGCGGCCAGCAAGACACGATAGCCGCCGCGAAAACGGTCGAAGCCGCTTTCAAAGGCGCGTTGGAACCGGACGAAAGGCAGGAGCCAAATGGGAACGTTGGATTCGGTGATATGTTCGCCGTGCAATTGAACATTGCGGTAGAACCACATGACCAGTGTCGGGACGAGCGTGCGGGAGATGACGTAGCTGGCGAGAATGGCAAACACAACGGCTTCGGCCAACGGCACGAACAAATAATGCGCGACGCCGGTCAGGAAAAACATCGGAACGAAGACGATGCAGATGCACAACGTGGAAACGAAGGCGGGGAGGGCGATTTCCTGCGAGCCTTTCAAGATGGCTTCGTCGAGGGGCTGGCCGGAGGCCATGTGACGATGGATGTTTTCGATCGCGACGGTGGCGTCGTCCACCAAAATACCAACGGCCAGGGCCATGCCGCCCAGCGTCATCAAGTTTAGCGTTTCGCCGATGGCACTGAGGATGGCGATGGAGCACAAGACGGAAAGGGGGATGGAGATGGCGATGATGAATGTGCTGCGCCAGGAGCCCAGAAACAACAGAATCATCAGGGCGGTGAGCGCCGCGGCGATGGTGCCTTCACGAAGCACGCCTCGTATGGCCGCCCGGACGAACAGCGACTGGTCGGCAAATTCCGCGGCGTGCAGGTCGGGCGAGACCGTCTTCATGACTTCCGGCAATGTTTTTTTGATGCCGCGCACGACGTCGAGCGTGGAGGCATTGCCCGCTTTCATGATGGTGAGCAGCGCCGCGCGGATACCGTCATAGCGGACGGCGTTTTTCTGCGGCGTGTAGCCGTCATGCACCTGGGCAACGTCCCTCAGAAAGATGGTCGTTCCTTTGACCACTTTGACCGGCAAATCGTTGAGGTCATTGATCATCTGAGCGTTGGCGTCCACGGACACAGCATATTCGGTCGGGCCAATTTTGGCCGTGCCGCTGGGCAGTACGAGGTTTTGGGCGTTGACGGCGTTGATGACGTCGTCGGGCTGGATGTTTTTGGCTTTGAGGGCAGCGAGATTCAAATCCACGGCCACGACGCGATTTCTTCCGCCGTAAGCGGCCGGAATCATCACGCCCGGCACGCTGACCAGCCCGACTCTCACCAAGTTGCCGGTAACATCGGCCAATTGCTGCTCGGACATTTTGGTGCTGCTGAAACTGTATTGCAAAACGGGGACGGTCGAGGCGTTGTACTGGATGATGAGTGGCGGGGTGATACCCGGCGGCATTTGTTTCACGACGGTCTGGCAAATCGCGGTGATTTGGGCCACGGCGTTCGCGACAGAAACCTTGGGTTGAAAGAAAACCTTAATCACGCCGATGCCGTAGTAAGAGGTGGATTCGATGTGGTCAATGTCATTGACTGTTGTGGTCAACGCGCGCTCGTTGACATAAACGATGCGCTCCTCCATCTGCTTGGCGTCTAGGCCGGTATATTGCCAGATGATGCTCACGACGGGGATATTGATGGCTGGAAAAATGTCCACCGGGGTCCGAAGCAGGATGAACGGCGTTACAATAATCAGCAGCAGGGCGGCCACCACGAAGGTGTAGGGCCGGCGCAGAGCTAACAGGACAATCCACATATCATTTGGCGTTAAGCTTCGAAAGAGCTGGCGAATTTCATCTTCATTTCAATATTCTGCCTCGTTGGGTAAATAACCGTTTAGTCAATAAATTGCGGCATAGCCTCAACGATCATTCGGTTTTCAGGCAGCGATTTCTTTGACGCCAATCATGTCCATGACTGCCGGCGGCAATTCCTCTAGGATTTCAAGATTGTTATGGACTTTGGCGTAAAGCAGCAATCCCATGCTGATTGAAAGAATGCGTTTTGCGCCAGCCTCGGGATCAATGGAAATCAACTCTTCGCGTTGGGCGTCACGCAAGGCGCTTTCCAGGTACCGGAGATTGCGGTCCATCAATTCCTCGGATTTGGCGCGGATCTTTTCATCCTGTGTGGCTACTTCTGTTCCCAGGCTGGCGTAGGGGCAGCCGCAAACGTGGCCGTATTTTCCCGCCTTTTGTTTCTGGCGCTTGCAGAGGTCTTTGCACCAGAGTTCGAGCCGCTCCAGCGGCGGAATTTGCGGGGAAAAAATGCGGTCAAGTTCCGGCTGCTTTTCCTTCCAATGTTCTTCGTAGGCATCAACCGCCAAATCGGATTTCGATCGGAAAAAATGGTAAAAGCTGCCCTTGTTGACGTGGGCGCGCTCACAGATATGATCCACGCTCACCGAACCGTAACTCTGGTTCCAAATAAGGTCGAATGCCACCTGCAGCAGCTTCTCTCTGGCGTCACTCGGTCTTCCCATAATCGTTTTCTCGTTGCAAAAATTCAGCGGCTGCTTCAACCGCATCTTCCGGAGAGAATATCATTGTTGACTGAACAGTCAAGTGGTTTTCCGTGGTTTTGAGCAAGCCGGGTTTAGGGAAATGCATTTTGTGCCGTCCCTGACGGGACTTGTTCGAATTCGCCGCCGATACCCTCCGTTAAAACGGCGGGTTATTGTCGGTCGCGCCGATGGCGCTTTGCGGATATCTCGCTTTGAACAAGTTCATCGGTTGTCCACAAAAGGAGTGTTTTCCACTGCTACCAAGGTCGGTTTGGGAATTTCAATATTCATTTCGAATTTATTTTATTTCCAGAACGGACATCTCACTAATCGCCCTGGCTCGACTTCGAACAGTCCGGGGTTCTTTGCCGAGCATTCAGGTTTGGCGATTGGGCAGCGCGGGGCGAACCGGCATCCAGGCGGGAAATTGCCGATGCGGGGAACATTGCCGGGAATCGCGGAAAGCCGGGCGGCTTCACCGTGTAATTTGGGAACGCTTGCCATCAGCGCCCGGGTGTAAGGATGCAACGGGCGCCGGAGCAATTCCTTTGCGGGGGCCAATTCGACGATTTGTCCGGCATACATCACGGCCACGCGGTCAGCCATGTCTCCAACGATTCCCAGGTTGTGCGTGATGAGCAGGATGGCCATGCCGAGGCGCTCTTTGAGGTCACGCAGCAAATCGAGGATTTGCGCCTGGATGGTCACATCAAGGGCGGTCGTCGGTTCGTCGGCCACGAGCAGTTTGGGTTCGCTCGCGAGCGCCATGGCGATCATCACGCGCTGCTGCATGCCACCCGACATCTCGAATGGATAATTGCGGACGCGCGATTCGGGCGCTGGAATGCCGACGAGTTTGAGCAGGCGGATGACTTCCTCATTGGTGGCTTTTTCCGGCCGATGCAATTTGAGCGATTCCCTGATCTGGTTGCCGACGCGGAAGACCGGATTGAGCGCCGCGCCGGGTTCCTGAAAAACATAGCTGACCACGCCTCCCCGGATTTCGCGCAATTCGCGTTGGGACATTTTCAAAACGTCGAGGCCATTCAACAAAATTTCGCCGCCCACGTAATTGGCCGGCGGCACAGGGACCAGTCTGGCAATCGAAAGCGCGGTCACCGTTTTGCCGCAGCCGCTTTCCCCGACCAGACAGACGGTTTCACCGGCGCCGATGCTGAAGGAAACGTCGTCAATCGCCCGCAAGGCCTTGGAGTTCCGGCCGAAGTCCATTTTCAAATTTTTGATTTCGAGTAATGACATGGCGAAAAATCAAAAGCGTTTGTTATAGGTTTCGTGAGTGCCAATTCATTCCCAAAGAAAGATATTTCCGAAAAATTTTCCAACTGCGCGATAATGGTCACCTACGCGGACGGACCAATCCGATTTGCCAACAGACTTGAAATGCAGCGATGGATGAAAGGCATCCTGCGACCATAGGTAATAATTCTTTTGGGCCAATTTTCGAACATCCGCCGGCAACGCTCGATACAACCGCCAGAATTCGGATGTTCCTCGGCTGGAAAAGGTCACGGCTCCTTAAGAATTTCGTTAAGCGGAATGGTTTTGCCTGCGTCGTATTCAGCCTCCGCTTCACGATGGAGCTTGTCAAACTTGCCGGCCGCAGCATCGCGCC
>JASHVW010000018.1 GCA_030044395.1 Verrucomicrobiia bacterium | reverse complement strand
ACCGGGTGAGCGCAAATTGCAGTAAATCAAGCAGCCATGAACAGTGAACAGTGGCTGGATATGGCGCTGATGAAGATTGGCCGTGACATTTCGCGCGACCGCGGGTTCGCAGGCATCGAACATTTTCAAATAATGATCGTCCTTTTGGGCGGCAAGCCAAACGTCCCGACAGAGGTTGTGTCTGGCGCAGCCGCGCTCACCGAAGAAATCCACAACAGGGATACAACGAACCTCGTTCGCTATCTTCGGCCTGCTCCCGTTAGCGGGATAAGCGCGTTTTCCGGCGCGAAAATTCTTTGGCGGATTGGATGGCATCTGGCAAATTGCGGATCACGAGTTGTGAAAAATACGAGCAATAACAAGCTTATCGGCGTTGACCTCGGGGGCACCAACGTCCGCGCCGGAATGATTTACCGGAACAAAATTATCGCCCTGGAAAAGAATCCCACCTTCGGCAATGCCGATGCGGACACGGTAGTGGAGGAGATATGCAAGACGATCGCGGCGGTCTTTCGTCCGGGCGTCAGCGGCATCGGCGTCGGCGTTCCCAGCATCGTGGATTTGAAAAAGGGGATTGTTTATTCGGCCAACAATATCCCGTCCTGGCACATGGTCCCGCTGAAAAAAATCCTCGAACGCCGTTTTCGCGTGCCCGTTTTCGTGAACAACGACGCGAATTGTTTTGCGCTCGGCGAATTCCAATATGGCGAAGCGCGCGGTTACAAGAACGTTGTCGGCATCATTTGCGGCACGGGCCTCGGGTCCGGCGTGGTGGTCAACGGCAAATTATATTCCGGCACCAGCTGCGGCGCCGGCGAAATCGCAAATATTCCATATCTGGAAAAGGACCTGGAACATTATTGCAGCGGGAGGTTTTTTCAACGCGAGTTTGGGATTGACGCCCTGACGGCCGAACAGCGTGCCGACGCCGGGGACGCCGAGGCAAAAAAAATGTTCGTGGCCTTTGCCGAACATTTCGGCAACATGATATTGACCGTGCTGTATGCGTACGATCCGGAAATTATCGCGCTGGGCGGGGGCGTGAGCATGGCCTTCCGGCATTTTCAGGAGCCGGTCTGGGAAAGATTGCGGGCAAAACACCATTTTCAAAATTCGCTGAAGCACCTGAAAATTGTCCGGAGCAAAATGCCGTACATCGCGGTGCTTGCGGCCGCGGCGCTTTGTCTCGACAGCGACTGAGTTTTAAGGCAGATTGTTTTTGCCAGGGCCTGTGGATTGCGGACTTACGAAACCCGCCAGGGCCGGAAGGCAGCAACGGTAGTTTGCTTTGCATCTGCCGCAGTCACCCTGGCATATTTCCATTTATGATTTACGATTGCCGATTTTTGAATGAAAGAGTCGGATGCGGAACAAATCATCAATGGTGAATCGTAAATCATAAATTTTATCGCCGTGTCCTATCAAGTCATTGCCAGAAAATACCGCCCGCAACGCTTTGCCGACGTGGTCGGCCAGGAGCACGTCACGCGCACACTCGCCAATGCCATCCAGCAAAAGCGAATTGCCCATGCCTATCTTTTTTGCGGGCCGCGAGGCACGGGCAAGACGACCATTGCCCGCATTTTTGCGAAGTGCCTGAATTGCGACGGTGGGCCGAAGGTGGATTTCGATGAAAGGGATTTTCACGTCCAGGAAATCACCGATGGCCGCTCGCTCGACGTTCTGGAAATTGACGGCGCGAGCAACAACGGTGTCGAGCAGGTTCGCGAATTGCGCGAAACCTGCAAATATGCACCGGCTAATTCGCAATTCAAGATTTACATCATTGACGAAGTTCACATGCTGTCGACGGCGGCATTTAACGCTCTGTTGAAGACCCTCGAAGAGCCGCCTGCGCATGTAAAATTCATGTTTGCAACCACCGATCCTGAGAAAGTCCTGCCGACTATCCTCTCACGCTGCCAGCGGTTTGATTTGCGGAGAATTCCCGCCGCGCTCATTACCAGGCATCTCACGGAGATTGCGAAAAAGGAAAAAGTTAAAATTGGCGAAGCGGCGCTCCACGCGATTGCGCGCGGCGCGGATGGCGGTATGCGCGACGCTGAGTCCACACTGGACCAGCTCATCAGTTTCTGCGGGGACAAGATCGAGGAAGGCGACGTGCTTTCAATGTTCGGCCTGGCTGCTGAAAGTCAGATTCTGAAGCTGAGCAAAGCCGTGCTCGACGGGGAAATCCAAACCGCATTGACACAATTGAACGATCTGGCTCAAGGAGGGAAGGACCTGGGACGGTTGCTCTCCGATTTGCTCAACCATTTCCGGAATTTGCTTATTTTTCAAATTTCGGATGGGGATTTGAATTTGCTCGAAGTTTCCGAGGCGGAGATTGCCGCGCTCAAAGGGCAGTCGCCCCTGGCAGGCGCCGACGCGCTGACGCGAATTCTCGAAACATTTGCCGAGGCAGAATTGAATCTGCGTGACGCCGCCTCGCGAAAGATTCTCGTGGAGATCACGCTGCTGAAGGCCATTGAAGCGCGCAATGCCGTTTCCATTGATTCCATTTTGAGGCAATTGAACAAATTGCGGGGCGGGGCGGGGGAAGCGCCTGCTCCTTCAACGACCGGCAGTCCGCAGGGCGCCCCCACCGCCAAGCCGGCACCTAAAGTCCACCAGGAAGCGCACCAGCCTCTTCACCAGGAACGCGCCGTTCCGCCGGTCGTGCTACAGGAGACGCCCCAGATCTCGGCCGCCGTGTCCGAACTTTGGATAAAGCTGATTGATGCGGTCGGCCGGGCCAGCCCGTTCACCCGGAGTTATCTGGTGTACGCGCATCCGGTTTCATTCGAGAAAAACCGTTTTGTAGTAGGTTTTGATCCGGAATTCAAAGATTACCTTGGGCTGGTGGACAACGCGCGCAACCATGAACTGCTGCAAACGAAGCTGGCCGAACTGGGCCGGCCGAACTGCCAGGTGCAGTTTGTCAAAGCCGAGGCGCCTGCGAATCGCCCGGAAATTCCCAAGACAATTTCGCGCGGGGAAAATACCGTCCCGTCCGCGCCGCCTGTCCGCCCGGCGCGGGATGTCCCTGCGGAAGGGGAACGAACATCGGTACCGTTCAACAAAAACGATTTCAAGAATGATCCCTTGATCCAAAAGGCGCTGGAGATTTTCAAAGGTCAAATCGTCGAAGTGCGCGTGTGATTTTTCGAAAATCCCAACCAAAGACTCCCAAAATGTCGAACATCGGAAAACTCATGAAACAGGCTGCGCGAATGCAGCAACAGATGGAACAAGTGCAGGCGCAACTCGCCCTACGGACGGTCGAGGGCACAAGCGGCGGCGGCGCAGTCAAAGTCACCGCCAAATGCGATGGAACTCTCGCGGCAATTAAAGTTGATCCGCAAGCCCTCAATCCAGCCGACGCGCAAATCCTCGAGGAAATGATTTTGACGGCGGCAAACCAGGCGCTTGGCCAGGCCAAAGACATCGCCAATTCCGAATTAGGCAAGGTCACCTCTGGCTTGAGTCTGCCCGGCTTCGGTTGATTCGCATGTCCGCCCTGCCAGATTCCATCGCCGCCCTCATCGCCGCGCTGAGTCGATTGCCCGGCATCGGACCCCGTTCCGCCGAGCGAGTCGCGCTATACCTGGTCCAGACGGACTCGGCCGCCGTCAGGCAATTGGCCGACGCCATCGTCCAGGCGCGCGACAGGATAAAATTCTGCGAAATCTGCGGAGCGTTGACCGAGCAATCACCTTGCGCCATCTGCGCCGACGGCCGGCGCGATGCCTCGCTGGTTTGCGTCGTCGAACGCGCCGTGGACATATTGAGCATTGAGAAGGCCGGTTCGTTCCGTGGCAGGTTTCACGTCCTGAATGGAAAGATTTCCCCGCTGGACGGCGTGGAGCCGGAAGATTTGCGGATTGCCGATTTGGAAAGCCGCCTCAACCGCGAACCCATTCGGGAAATTGTCATCGCCCTTGGCACGGACGTGGAAGGCGAGGCGACCAGCCATTATCTGGCGAAACGGCTCGCGCGTCCGAATTTGAAGATTTCGCGCATCGCCTATGGGTTGCCAGCGGGCAGCGGCTTGGAATTTGCGGACGAACTTACCTTGAGTCGCGCCCTGGAGGGCCGCAGGGAAATGTGATGAAACCCGCCGTCGTTTTCGACCTGGGCAAAGTGCTCGTGGATTTTGACTACGCGATTGGCGCGCAAAAAATTGCGGCGCGCAGCGCTAAAAAGTTTCCCAATATGGATCGTTTTCTCGGCAGTTCGGAAATTCTGGTCCGCTTTGAATCGGGCCAGCTCACCCGCCGGCAGTTTTTTGGCGAGATCGTTGGCGCCACCGGATTTACCGGAGAACTTGATGAATTTGTCGCTGATTTCGCGGACATCTTCGTGCCCGTTCCGCCGATGATAAAGCTCCACGCCGGACTGCGCCAGTGCGGCTTACAAACTTACATTTTTTCGAATACCAACGACATCGCCATCGAACACATCCAACGGAATTTTCCCTTCTTCAAAAATTTTGACGGTTACGTTTATTCCTACCAGGTTGGCGCAATGAAACCTGATCCAAAAATTTACGGAGCGATGGAGAAGCTTTGCGGCCGCCGCGGCGGAGAGATTATTTATCTCGATGACCGCCCGGAAAACATCACCGCCGGCGCGGCGCGCGGGTGGAGAGTCATTTTGCACGAATCCCCGGAAAAGACCCGGATGCTTTTGGAAAACTATTTGGGAGCGGACGCTTCCTGACCGGCAATACGGTGAACGCGTCAAGACGCGCCCTTTATCTTTTGCAAAAGCATCGT
>JASHVW010000237.1 GCA_030044395.1 Verrucomicrobiia bacterium | reverse complement strand
ATATTTCGGCCACGATGGGACTTCGTCGGTCTGCGAATCCGCCAGAATTTTGCCGTCTCCATTCCAGAATTTTTCACTGCCTGCCACCGCGGCGTCCGTAAGGACAAAATGATGCGGGCAGGCCTCGCCGGACACGCGCACGCCGCGCTTTTTGGCCTCGCGCAGCAAGGCGACGCTTCCGGCGGCGCTCAAATGCTGGCAATGGATTTTGGCCCCCGTCAGTTCGGCCAGCAAAATATTTCGCGCCACAATCATCTCCTCGCCGGCTGCGGGCCAGCCGCGCAATCCCAACGCCGTGCTCCAGTAGCCTTCATGCATCACGCCATCGCTCACCAGCGAATAATCCTGGCAATGGTCCATCAAGGGCAAATCAAACATTTTGGCGTACTCGCACGCGCGCCGCATCAATTCATTGTTCTGCACACAGTGGCCGTCGTCGGTAATGGACACAACCCCGGCGCGCTTCAGCCCCCCAATGGGCGCGAGTTCCTCCCCGGCGATATTTTTGGTGATGGCGCCGGCGACAAAAACGTTGACGACGCCTTCGCGTCCGGCGCGTTCGCGAATGAGCGCCACCGTGCCGGCGTTGTCAATCGTGGGCGCCGTGTTGGGCATGCACACCACCGACGTAAATCCGCCCCGGGCGGCGGCGGACGTGCCGGTGGCCAGATTTTCCTTGGCGGTTTGGCCCGGCTCGCGCAAATGGACATGCAAATCAATCAGGCCCGGACATACCACTTTCCCCTCCGCGTCAAGAATTTCGGCGGCGCGCGGCGGCGGAATATTCTTTCCGACGGCGGAAATCTTTCCGTCCACCACAAGCACGTCGGCGGGAGAATCAATTTGGTTCGCGGGATCAATCACGCGTCCTCCGGTGATAAGCAACGCTGCCATGCGCGCGAGGATACGTGCGGCGGGAAGGGAGCGCAAGAAAACAGTCTTTTTACTTTTGAACGCGCTTTCTAAAAATTAAGTTTTTCCAGTGACCGTCCTCGAAGCAATTCAGAGAAGCGCGGCTTTTCTCGCCAAACGCGGCGTAGAATCGCCGCGGTTGCAGACCGAATTGCTGCTGGCGCATCACGTGAAGATGCCGCGCATGAATCTCTACCTGAATTTTGAACGCGTCCTCACAACGGCAGAGACGGACGCCTTGCGCGAATCCATAGTGCGCCGCGGCCGGCGCGAACCGCTGCAGCACATCATTGGGTCCACTTCATTTTGCGGATGCGAAATCGCCGTCAATTGCCACGCCCTCGTGCCGCGGCCCGAAACGGAATTGCTCGCGGAGGAAGGATGGAAATTCTTGGTGAATCATTGTCCCCCGCGCGGACCCTCGGACCCTCGCCTCACCCTGACCCTCTCCCCTCCCATCAGAATGGGAGCGGAGAGGAAACAGCAAACGGACGCCAACGATCACACGGACGCTTTGCGTGATGCCGCAGGCGCTAAGAGCCAGGATGGGATTCTGCGCGCTTTGGATTTCGGAACGGGGACTGGCTGCATCGCCATTGCTTTGGCGGCGAAGTGTCCGGACGCAAAAGTTATAGCCACAGATATTTCGCCTGACGCGCTTGCATTGGCCAAGGAAAACGCGACGCGAAATAACGTCGTCGAGCGGATCGAATTTGTGCAGGCCGATGGACTGGCTGCCGTCAGCGGGAATCAGTTCAATTTGATCATCAGCAATCCGCCTTACGTTCCGACTGCGGAGATTGAATCGCTCCAACCCGAGGTCCGCGATTTTGACCCGCGCGCGGCGCTTGATGGCGGCGTGGATGGCCTGGACTTTTACCGGATGCTGGCTGCGCGGGGAAAATCGCGCCTGAAACCTTCCGGCAAAATCATGCTTGAATTTGGGGACGGCCAGGCTGAGGCCATTCGCCGGCTATTCGAAAATGAAATGTGGATTGTCGAAGCGGTGAAGGAGGATTACAGTCAGCGCGCCAGAATTTTGGTTGCAAAAGTCTGAACAAACCCTGTCAATCACGGATGGGCACAGACAAACACTGATTTAATGCAATGAAGCAAGTTCACCCGCTTCAGACAACGTTTTCGGGGCGCACTTCTTCTTCCTCGCCCCGCGACGCGGGAGCGGGGAAAGGACGGGGGAGAGGGAATGGTTGCGGCTGCGCGTCGTGTGTCCTTCTGTACCCATCCGTACTCAAACCTTGATTTTATGGAAAGTTTTTTAATCAAAGGCGGCGTGCCCCTGCACGGCGAAGTCACCATCAGTGGAAGCAAAAATGCCGCGCTCCCCATCATGGCTGCGACGCTGCTCACCGATGAGCCGTGTGTCATCCGCGGTGTGCCGCATTTGAGCGACACGCACTTTATGGCGGAGATTTTGAAATCGCTCGGCGCGGAAGCGAATTTTCATAACGGTTCGCTGGCCATTCGCGCCAAAAAAATCAGGGGTTATGCCGACTACGAGCTGGTTCGGAAGATGCGCGGTTCGATATGCGTGGCCGGCCCGTTGCTGGCGCGTTTGCGCCAAACGCGAATCTCCCTCCCCGGTGGTTGCGTTATCGGCGCGCGGCCAATCAATCTGCATTTGAAGGGATTTGAAGCACTGGGTGCCAAAATCAAAATTGACGGCGGCTACGTGGATGCGTCGGCGAAGAAGCTTGCCGGCTCGACCATGTTTCTGGGCGGGCGCGCCGGCTCGACCGTCCTGGGAACCGCCAATGTGATGATGGCGGCGACGCTGGCTGATGGGGTGACGGTGATTGAAAGCGCCGCCTGCGAGCCGGAAGTGGTGGACCTGGCAAATTTTCTGAACGCCATGGGCGCGGACATTTCTGGCGCGGGCAGCCCGACTCTTACGATTTCGGGCGTGAATGAATTGCACGGCGCGGAACATGAAATCATTCCCGACCGGATTGAAACGGCCACGTTCGCGATTGCCGCCGCGGCGACGAATGGCGAAGTGACGATTAAAAATTGTCGAGCCGACCATCTGCGGGCTGTTTTGGATAAATTGGGCGACGCGGGCGTTTCCATCCGGCAATCCGGTGACAATTTGGCGGTACGGCGGGGTAAGAGATTGCGCGCCGTGGACGTGACGACCCTGCCGTATCCCGGGTTCCCGACGGACGCGCAGGCGCAAATGAGCGCGCTGCTGGCATTGGCGCCAGGTATCAGCATCATCACCGAGCGGATTTTCGAGTCGCGTTTCATGCACGTGAGCGAACTGGCGCGGCTGGGAGCGGACATGGAGATTGAAGGGCCGAGCGCCATCGTCAAAGGCGGCCGCCCATTGAGCGGCGCGCCGGTGATGGCGAGCGATTTGCGCGCCAGCGCGGCGCTGGTCATCGGCGGCCTGGCGGCCAAAGGACAGACGCAGGTGAATCGCATTTACCATCTGGATCGCGGGTACGAAAGGATGGATGTGAAGTTGAGGAAATTGGGAGCGCGAATTCGCCGGGTGGAGGAAGAATAATTAAAACTGCGATTTGTTCAATATTGCTTCCACGTCTTTCAAGAGTTTGGGAACGTGGTTGGCTACGGTACGCCTTGAAACCGTTATTTCTTTTTTCGCGATTTTAAGAAAAGGGCTGTAACCCCCATTATTACAATCCAGCCAATCACCCATACGCCAAAAATTTTGGAATTTACCGCAAAGTCATCGTGTCCGTCACTGTGAAGACGGGGCGTGATGACATCCACCCAGAGTACGCAGAGTAATAATTCGATAACGAGGATGAGCACCTGTCGAAGCTTCATTTATCGTCGCTTCACGCCGTCAGCGCGGCGTCCCAATCCTTCCAGACCGGCTCGTACCCGAGCTTGCGAATCAAATCCGCCACCTCGTTGGCCGGGCGTTCATCGGCGATGTTAAATTGTCCGGTCGCATGGTTGGCCGCGCCGGCCCATTCGCTGGCGCCGGAGGCCAGTTCCACGATCCGCCCGCGCACGGTTTGATGCAATTTCTCCCTGCCCGCGCCCGTATAGCCGCCTGGTTCGGTATGGCTGCCGGCGCTCATCATCGTGACGCCAAGCTGAATTAACCCATCGCGCAACTTCGGCGTCTCGCGTGTGGAGAGCACAATGCCGACATCGGGAAACATCAGCCGCAGCGCGCAAACGACCTGCGCGAGTTCGCGGTCGGCGATGCGGGTGAGCGGCTGAAACTCCCCAGCGCAGGGCCGGAGGCGCACCGTGGAAATGGTCAACGACGCCTTCCAGCAATTGCGCAGCAGATAATCCGCGTGGGCGGCGGCGCAAATCGCTTCGCGCCGCCAGTCGGCCAGGCCGTAAAGGGGGCTGATGCCGAGCCGCCGAAAGCCCGCCGCATAGGCGCGCTCCGGTGTTTCCAGCCGCCACTCGAAATTCCGCTTTGGGCCGGCGGTGTGCGTCTGCGCATAGACCGCGCGGTCATAGGTTTCCTGATAAACGACCAGGCCGTCCGCCCCCGCCGCCACCAGCGGGCGGTAATCCGCCGTCTCCATCGGCGCGACTTCAAGCGACACGCTGGGCCATTCTGGATGCAGCGCCGCCACGCACTGACGCAGATAATCATTCGACACAAATTTCGGATGCTCGCCGGCCACGAGCAAAAGGTTGCGAAACCCCTGCTCCTTGAGCGCCTGCGCCTCCTGTTTCATTTCATCAATCGAAAGCGTCACCCGCAGGATGGGATTGTCCCGTGAAAAACCGCAATAGGAGCAATTATTGATGCATTCGTTGGAGAGATACAGGGGCGCGAACAGCCGGATGACTTTGCCAAAACGCCGCTGGGTCATCGCGCGCGAACGGCGCCCAAGATGTTCCAAAAGC
>JASHVW010000236.1 GCA_030044395.1 Verrucomicrobiia bacterium | reverse complement strand
TCTAACGCGCAACCCAGCCGGTAATGAATGTCACTTTGGTTGGCGAGCAGGTGTTTGGCCTCGCCGAGGTTGCCCGGAAAAGTCAAGGCCAACTCAAAATATTTCTTCGCGGCGGCCGGATCCCCGCCGGCCAACGCCGCGCATCCCAATCCAAGATGGGCGCGGACGTGCTGCTGCAGCGGCGCGCCTTCGCCGCCTTCCCAGGGTTGAAAACTGCGGGCGCCTATGAGCCTGGCGGCGTCGGCGTAATGGCCGGTCTGGTTGTATAACATGCACAGCTCCACGCTCAAGTCGTCGCGCTGCCCGACGAGGACGCGATGCTTTTCCAGTTCGCGCAGACGTTGCGACGGCTGTATTCCGAGCCGTTTCCACAACTGATCGCGCTCGTACAACAGCCGGGCGTCGGACGGGTTGGCCCGGAATGCTTTGTCATAGGCCGCCCGCGCTTTTGCCGGCTTCTTTTGAAAATTGTAATAGCCGATGCCCAGGTTGCGCCAAACGATGGAGAATGACGGATCACTTTTCGCCGCCTTTTCCCAGAGCGCGATTGCCTCATTGAATCGCCGCCGATCATAAAGCAAATTTCCCAAATAGTACGGCGCCCGCGCGTCCGCCGGATTTGCTTCCATGGCCGCCTTGAGCATCATGATCTCTTCCAGACGCGCCGGGAAACAATAATCCGGCGATTGAGTTTCTCCCCGCCGGAAATAGTTCAGCGCCGCCTTGGGATCGCCCTTTTTCTGGCAAAACCAGCCAAGGGTGTAATAGAGCGTCGGGAGAACCCCTAAATTTTGGTCCGGCAGGTCGCTCGCCCGGATGGATTCGTTCTTTAACAAATCGATTGCCTCACCGAAAAGCCCCGCCCGGGCAAAATCGTGGGCCAAATCCAGTTTCGTCTGCACGTCGCAGCGAAGCGTTTCCCCGTTAAGTTGCTTTGCCCACCAATCCAGCGGGTCTAACTTCAACGTGTGGCGCAAGAGTTCGTCAGCCTCGTCCGGACGGCCCAGTTTTCGGAGGACCATCGTCTTGAGATTCCGCGCCCGCAGGTTTTCAATATTTAAGCGCAAGGAATGGTCCAGATGTTCCAATGCTGTTTCCCAGGCGCGTTTGATACAGTCCAGCTCCGCGAGCGCATGATACCCCGCCGCCGCCCATGCCTGGCTCCAGACGGCCTTATAGAAGGCAGCATAGGCATCCGCGTCCCGTCCCAGATGCCGCAGGCACAGTCCGAGGTTATAATACGGTTCCCCGTCGTAAGGATTTGCGTTCCGGCGCGTGAGCCGCTCCACCGCCCGGCGAAAACAGATTTCGGCGTCAGCCAATTCGCCTCGATGCATATTCCAAAGCCCCAATGCATTGTTGCAGCGTGAATCCAGGGGGTCGCGTCGCAGCGCCTCCCTCCAATAAATCACGGGCGAACGGGTGGCATGACGATATTGTTGGAGAAGCAGGCCCGTAATGAACAACTCATCGTTGCTCTTGATTTCAACAGGCGCGGGAGCCTCGGTCGCGACCTGCGGCCGTCGCCCTTCCGGGCGCGCTTTCAAGTCGCACGAAATCAGTTCGCGTCTGGCATCATTTTGGACGCGCACCACCACATCGCCCTCCGTCACATTTCCGGGCAGCTTGATTTCCTTGATCCATGGCGTCGCTGGAGATAAATTCTCTCGGAATCGAGCCAATATTTTTCCCTTTGCTTCCACGGTAATTTCGGCGCGAGATTGATTTGCGGTGACCGCAATGCCAAGTGTTAACGCGCCTTTGGCAGGCATCATACTAACCGCAGCTTCCAGGTTGGCCTGACGGGCGGGGCCAATCTCCTGGATGGGATACCAATATTGGCTCCACGTCTTGGTTTCACCGGGTTGGAGAAAGCTGAAATCCGGCTGATTATCCGTGTAAACGCCGGCCATGATCTCGATATACGGCGGATATTCGCCATGCTCGTCGCGGTCCGTGAGGTTGCGGTCCCAGGCGTAGCCGAACTCGTGGTTGCCCCAAGTCCACTGCTTTTTGCCCGGAGAAATATGATGGTTCGCATAATGAACAATGCCAGCCCGCGCCTTGTAATCGTAGCCGCCGAAGAAGTCCTCCTTGCTGCCAACGCACATGTACGATGTGGGCACAGTGATGTTCGCATAGAAGGATAAATCATTCGGGGCGTAGGCGGGCAGTCGCGGGTCGCGCTCCTTCGGAGCACGGCAATGAAACGGAATGAATTGCGATGGGATTTCGTCAGCGGGCACCCCCTTGAGTCCGCGGCGGCCATAATTGACACCGTAATAAACACCGCGGGCGAGAGGATATTCGCTCATGGAACGACGTGCATGATCGGCAACATAAAAAACGTCCGCCGGGAAAAAGCTTTGGTACTGTTCATGCACGCGGGTGGCGACATTTGCCCACCACAAGAATGTTTGGACAAAGGGCGTACGATTGTACGCGCGAACTTTCAGTTCCAAAATGCTTCGGCCGGGGTGAAGGCAGACCCCATGCATCCCTTTCATCCGGCACATGGGATCGTGGTCGCTGCACCAGATGGTCTTGGAGCCGTCCGGATGTTCCTCGATCTCATAATCAACGGGCAGGAAAGTCGCGGGACGGTGATGTTGCGGCCAATTGAACTCGATCCCGCCGGAAATCCAGGGTCCCGCCAGACCGACAAGGGCGGGTTTGATGATGGGTTGGTGATAAATCAGGTTATAACCATTGGTTTTGTCCTGGAACACGTGGATGCGGCCGCCGATCTCGGGCAAAATCATGGCTCGAATGAATTCATTTTCGATCCAAATGGCTTTCCACTTGCGGCTGACCGATTTTTCGGAAATGCGATCGGTAAATGGGAGGGGATAAACTTTGCCGCTGCTTCCCTGGTACACCCTTTTTTCGAGGAACATCGGATTTTTGTTTGGAGGCAAAGGCAGGTAGGTGGGGATGTCCACCATTTCCACGGACACTTGGACGGAGTCGGCCAGGGAGGCGCGGACGCGTCCAGAGGCTTTCTTCAGTCCAAGAATGTTTGTTCGGTTCATGGTCAAAAATCAGCGTCCCAGTTCACATTCGATCTGCTCCAGCGTTTTGCCTTTTGTTTCGGGCAGCGTGAACACGACGAACAGGAACCCGGCGACACAAATACCCGCATAGAGCCAGAACGTGCCGGCGGAACCGAGCTTCGCGTTCAACCAGGGAAACGAGTAAGTCAGCAAGAAACAGGCAATCCACAAGGAGGACACCGCCACGGCAGTGGCCGCTCCGCGGATACGGTTCGGGAATATCTCGGAAATCACCACCCATACGACGGGCGCGAGAGACATGGCATAACAGGCGATGGCGGCAAGGACGAGGAGAAGCATGGGCAGCCCTTTGACACCGTGGAAATAGCAAATGCCTAGGACGAAGTAAATAAGAGCCAGCGCCGCGGATCCGAACAATAATAATGGCCGGCGACCACTGCGGTCCACGATGGCGAGCGAGACAAGGGTGAATACAAGGTTCACCGAACCCGTCCAGGCGATGTTCTTGAGGACGGTGGAAATGTCATAGCCGGCGGCACGGAAGATATCCTCGGCATAATTGAAGATGACGTTGATCCCGCACCATTGTTGGAAGACGGCAAGGGTGACTCCCAGAAGGATGGCTTTAAACATGCGCGGATCGAATAGGTCGCCGAAATGGACTTGATGGACCTCCTCCTGGCCAAGCGTGGATTCGATTTCAGCGATGGCGGCGCGGGCATGATCATCGCCGCTTACGCGTCTTAAAATGGCATAGGCGACCTCTCGGTTGCCGTTTTTGGCCAGCCAGCGCGGACTTTCTGGGATAAGGAGCATCCCGATGAAGAAGAGAGCAGCAGGAACCGCGGTAAGGCCGAACATCCAGCGCCAACCCTGCTGGCCGAACCATGAATTGCGAATAAATTCATCCGTTGCGCCTTGGGGCAAATCACGCACGAGATACCAATTGATATATTGCGCGAGCAAAATGCCG
>JASHVW010000235.1 GCA_030044395.1 Verrucomicrobiia bacterium | reverse complement strand
AAGGCGATGTCACTGAAGGCGAGCGACAAGTGACGGAGCCGAGGGAAGAAGGGCTAAAGGCTAAAGGCTAAAGGCTGAATGCCGGGGGGATCTCCCGCGAGAATACGATATACGATTTGATATACGAGACCATGGGTGTTTCTTCAAGCACTCCAACAAAAGCGGGTATAAAATGGGCAATTTAGGTGTAGCCGGTTTCCCATGGAAAATGGAAATTGCACAAATGAAGACAATTAATGACCGCGCAGCATGGCTGAAGGGCGGGACCACAGTTTGTTCCAATCTCCCGATCGAACCGCCGAAGAAGGCGTGGCGCCTGGTGCTTTTGGGGGCACCGGGCGTCGGCAAAGGGACACAGGCTGAATTGCTGTCGGAACAGCTTGGCGCCTGCCACCTATCCACCGGCGATGTCTTTCGGGCGGCCAAATGTCTTGGGGATGACGAGCGGAGTCCGGCGATTGAGAAGGCCCTTGAATACATGCGCCGCGGCGATTTGGTGCCGGACCGCACGGTACTTGACATGGTCACCGAGCGGGTGCGTTGCCTGCGCTGTTGCGGCGGATTTTTACTCGATGGATTCCCGCGCACCGTGGCCCAGGCCGAGTCGCTGGAACGATTATTGGAATGGGAACAGATACCGTTGATGGCCGTACTGGATTACGAGTTGCCACTGGAAGAAATCATTGACCGGATCGGCGGACGCCGCACCTGCCCGGCTTGCAAGGCGGTCTATCACGTGAAGGCGCTTCCCCCACGGGCCGCCGGTGTTTGCGATAAATGCGGCGGCAAGTTGATTCAACGCGAGGATGACCGGCCTGAATCCGTCCGTGTCCGGATGGAGGCATACGAAAAGAGCACGCGTCCGCTCATTGAATATTATGAGAGGCGCGGGCTGTTGGTTTCCATCGCCGCCGAAGCGATACCGCAGGAGACGCTGCGTCGGACGTTGACGATGCTGAATGACGTGGTGGCGAACAGGGCGAGTGGGAAGTAGCAGTCGCAGAATTTTAGATATACGGTTTACGAGGCATTATCAGCAAATACGGGGGAGTTGTTCGCCGGTGGGCATGTCCAGAATCCGGCGGGCACCGATGGCGCTTTTTAGAATTACATTTGGGGAAGGATTAAAATTAGGACCCGCTTTCGCTTCGCTACGGCGCGGCAAGGGGGGCAGGACCTGGCCAATAAGGCAGGCATCTTTTGAAACTTTTTGCATGATGGCAAGGGCATGGGGAGCGTCACGTTCGGGGATGAAGGCGGCAAACCGGCCTTCGCACGCCACCTGAAAGACGTCGAGGCCCAGGATTTCGCACGCGGCGTGAACATCTTCGCGCACGGGAATGGCGGTTTCTTCGACCAACAAGGTCAAACCGGCGGCGGCGGAAATTTCGTTCAGGGCACTGGTCAGACCGCCACGGGTCAGATCGCGCAGGCAATGAATCTGAACGCCTGCCCGCAATAATTCCAAGACCGTTTCGTGGACGGGCGCGGAATCGCTCTCGATCCTGCTTTCAAACTGCAATCCTTCCCGCACGGCCATGATGGCCATGCCATGCCGCCCCAGGTCGCCGTTCAGAAGGATCCTGTCTCCGGGGCAGACGTTTTGGGGTGCAACGGTTTGGGCGTGTTCGACGACGCCGATGCCCGCGGTATTGATGAAGACGCCGTCGCCCTTACCCCTGTCCACCACCTTGGTGTCGCCGGTGATGATTTGCACGCCGCATTTTTTTGCCGCGCCGGCCATCGAGCGGACAATCCGCCACAGCGTCTCCATCGGCAAACCTTCCTCGATGACAAACGCGCTGCTCAGGTAAACCGGGCGGGCGCCAGCCATGGCCAGATCGTTGACCGTGCCGTGAACCGCCATCGAGCCAATGTCGCCTCCGGGGAAGAACAGCGGGCGCACGACGTAGGAATCCGTGGTGAAGGCGATTTTTTTTTCAGCCAGTTCCGCCACCGCCGAATCGTGCTGTGTTTCCAGCAACGGGTTTTGGAACGCGGCGAGGAACATGCCGCCGATGAGGTCGCGCATGAGTTTTCCACCGCCTCCGTGCGCGAGCAGCACGTGGGGATATTGGGAAATGGGGATGGGGCAAAAGAGATCCATGTCAGTTGGGTTGGCGGCGATAGCGATAATAGGCGGCGCAGGCGCCTTCGCTGGAAACCATCGGGGCGCCGAGAGGATGTTCCGGCGCGCATTTGGTGGCAAACGCAGGGCATTCGTGCGGCTTGATTTGCCCCTGCAAGACGAGGCCGCTCCGGCACTCGGGCGATTCCTCGACGCGCCGCCCGATGACGCCGAACTTTATTGCGGCATCGAACGCCTGGTATCCTTCCCTCAAGCCGAGGCCGCTGCGGGGGATTTCGCCGATGCCGCGCCATTGGCGTGGAACCACCTGGAACACCTCCATCATCATTTGGCGCGCCATCTGATTTCCGTCGCTGCGGACGGCGCGGGTATATTGATTTTCGACCTCGGCGCGGCCGGATTCGAGTTGTTGAACGGCCATCCAGACGCCCTGCAAGATGTCCAGCGGCTCAAAGCCGGTGACGACGATTGGCACATGAAATTTTTTCGCCACAGGAACATATTCCTCGAAACCCATCACGGCGCAAACATGGCCGGCAGCGAGAAATCCCTGGACGCGGCAATTGGGAGAGGAGAGCAGGCTTTCCATCGCCGGCGGCACGAGAACGTGCGAAATGAGCATGGAAAAATTTTTCAACTCTTGTTGGGCCGCCCGATAGACAGCCAGGGCGGTGGCTGGCGCGGTCGTTTCAAAGCCGACGCCGAAGAAAACCACTTCTTTCGCCGGATTTTGCGCGGCGAGTTTTACGGCATCCAATGGGGAATAGACGATGCGCACGTCGGCGCCGCGGGCTTTGACGGAGAGCAAATCGGCGCGGCTGCCGGGCACGCGGAGCATGTCGCCAAACGAGGTGAAGATTACGCCGGGCCGGGCCGCAATTTCGAGCGCCTGGTCAATAATGCCGACCGGGGTGACGCAGACCGGACAACCCGGTCCATGAATGAGGGTGATTTGCTCCGGCAATAATTCGTCCAGCCCGAACTTGACGATGGCATGGGTTTGGCCGCCGCAAATTTCCATGAGCGTCCAAGGGCGGGTGGTGACCCGGTGAATTTCGCGTGTCAGTTGCTGCGCGAGTGCGGCATCGCGATATTCATCAAGGTATTTCATTTCATTTATGAGAGAGGTTTACCCTTTCCATGAACCGATTGATTAGAGCCTCGTGCCTCGGCTGGAGAGATCTCGCCCTCACCCCGGCCCTCTCCCCCAGGAGAGGGAGAATCATCGTCCGGCGGTTTGGAATAGCAAGCGACGAGTCCCGGTTCATGGTTTCAATGCGCGATTCGAGAATCATTGATATTCCCCAGGAACCCGCGCGGGATTTTACATTCGAACGATTCCACCTCACCCCTGCCCTCTCCCGCCGGGAGAGGGGGAATTGTCGGCCGATGGCTTCGCATTGGATGCGAAGTGCGAGGTGGTGGGCAGTGGGCGCGGGGGGGCAGCGATGCCGTCGCAGCCCAATGGCCGAACCTCGGCACGGCGACGCCTTCGACCGCTCGCCGGACCGCCTAAAGGCGGAACTCCGAACGGCGGGATTTCGGACGCCTATTGCGTAAGTTCCGCCCGCTTTACGGGCGGGGACGGCGCAGCGCGCCGTCCCTACCGAACCGGAAGGGAGTTGTCGTCCAAATGGCTCTCCCTCACCCCGGCGCTCTCCCACCGGGAGAGGGGGAATTGTCGGCCGATTCTTGATGATCCTGTTGCGTTTCACGGGGTGCTCTCCTTCAATTCGCTTAATTCTTCCATGCGCTTCAAATAATCAAAAATCTTTTTAGCTTCGTCTTCATCAAGCCGGCTGAGGGCAAAGCCGACGTGGACGATGACGTAATCTCCCGGGACCGCATCTGGCACATAGGCCAGGCTGGCCTCCTTCACGACGCCGCCGAAATCAATTTTGCCCGCGCGTTCCAGCGGGTCCTTGCCACTGACGCTGACAATTTTACCTGGAATGGCCAAGCACATATTAATGGCTGTCATTTAGTCCCCTCATCCTAACCTTCTCCCCCGGGGAGAAGGAACAGGACGCGGACGCCGCTGATCGTTTGAAGGTCATAGGCTTTGACCGATATTGGCGGATTTTGAGCGGAGGGCGGCAATCACCTGGCCGAGGGCGATGCCGCCGTCGTTGGGCGGGACGCGTTGGTGCCAAGAGGGTTTGAATTTTTCCTCGCGCAACCGGCGGACGACGCGTTCGGTCAAATAGCGGTTTTGGAAACAACCGCCTGAAATCACCACCCGATCCAGTCCGAAACTTTTTGCCACGGTGACAATCGCCTCAGCCAGCGCGTTGTGAAATTTGGCGGAGATTTCAGCAAGGGAGACGCCATTTCTCAAATCCGACAGAATCGCCTCAATCATTGGCTGCCAATTCAAAGCCATGCCGGAGCGAAGACCGGGGAGCCGGGAGTCTTTCGTAGTCATAAACCAATCATCGGAGGCCGGCAAATCATAAGCCTTGCTGGTCTGAATACCGTCGAGCGCAAATTCCAGTTCCATCGCGGCCTGTCCTTCAAAACGCACCGTTTGGCGCAAGCCGATCAGCGATGCGACGGCATCAAACAATCGTCCGGCGCTCGACGTCAACGGTGAATTCAAGCGGCGCTGCAACATGCCTTTGATGGCACTGGATTCGACGGCCGGCAGGTTTCGGAATAACGGCAAATGGGTCATTTCCCATGCTGGCTCGCCGAACATTTCATACAGCAAGCCGAGGGCGGCCCGGCGCGGCTCTCTGACGGCTGTATCGCCGCCGGGGAGCCGGAACCGACGAAAATGCGCCATCCTTTTGCAGGTGTTCCGTCCCACCAAAAAGAATTCACCGCCCCAAATCGTCCCGTCGGTCCCCCAACCGGTGCCGTCCCACGCGACACCCAATGCGGGTGGCTCGATTTCATTTTCGGCCATGCACGACAAAACATGAGCGATGTGATGCTGGACGCCGACACGCTGCGGAATTCTTGATTCGTGGACATAGCGGGTGGAAAGGTAATCGGGATGCAAATCCGCGGCGGCGATCGCGGCTTCGGAGCCGTAAAGTTTTTCGAAATCAGCAATCACGCGGCGGAAGGCATTGTTGGCCGGCTCGGTTTCCAGGTCGCCGATGTGCTGGCTGACGAAGACCTGGCTGCCCACCGACAACGCCACCGAATTCTTCAAATGCGCGCCGACGGCCAGAATTGATGGAGAGCGGGAAGTGGAGAGCGGAGAGCGGAGAGTGATTGGCAGGGGCGCATAGCCGCGCGCCCGTCGCAGGACCAACTCGCGGCCAAGAACGACCCGCACAATGGAATCGTCGACGTGGCGGACAATGGGGCGGTCATGGACGAGGAAGGCATCGGCAATGGGGCCGAGCCGTTTGAGGGCCTCATGTTCATCCGTGCAAATTGGTTCATCACTGAGATTGCCGCTCGTGGCCACGACGGGGAAGTCCAAGCGGGCCATCAACAAATGATGCAGCGGATTGGAGGGCAGCATCACACCGAGATTCGGATTGCCGGGGGCGACATTTGCGGCGAGTTGAAACCCGGACGCCGTTTGAGGACGCCGGCGTAGCAAGACGATTGGCGCTTCCGGCG
>JASHVW010000234.1 GCA_030044395.1 Verrucomicrobiia bacterium | reverse complement strand
CACGCGGCGCCGTTCCGGGCAGCCACCGCCAGAATAGCAGCAGAAATGCAGCGGCCAGACCGTAACGCAAAGCCACGACATTCCCGGCGTCAAGTCCAGGCGACAATACTTTGAACATCGAAAACGACGCGGCCCAGGCGACGTTGGCCAGAACAAGCAATGACAAGTGAAGCGGTTTCATACTTGGAAAGTCTGTGACGGGATCCTATCAGTGCGGACACTATTTGCAAACGCAACGCTTCATACTTTGGCGAAGATTGCCTCTTTGCCTGTTTCTGCCTTTTTTCTAATATTTGCGCATGAAAATCCTGTTTCTAATCGTCGCCCTGTTGTCCCCATGTCTGGCTCTCGCTGGCGCCTTGTCCGAACCGATCCTGCCCGACGGCGTGGGCGTCAATATCCATTTCACCACCGGCCACCGGCAAGACTTGGATATGATCGCCACGGCGGGTTTCAAGGTCGTCCGCATGGATTTGGCCTGGGCGGATGTCGAACGCAAAATAGGCAGGTTTGATTGGTCGGCCTATGACGAGTTGACCGCCAATCTCGATGCGCGCGGAATCCGCTCCTATTACATTTTGGACTACTCCAATCCGCTCTACGAGCCGGGAGGGCTTGCACCGCAGCACCCCGATAGCGTTGCCGCCTATGCCCGATTTGCCGCCGCCGCTGCCAGACATTTCCAGAGCCACCAGGTGATTCTGGAAATCTGGAATGAGCCGAACGGTTCTTTTTGGAACCCGCACGCCGATGTCCAACAATACACCGCAATGGCCCTGGCCGCCTGCAAAGCCATCTGTAAAGTTGAACCGCACGCCACGATTGTCGCCCCGGCGCTTAGCGGCCTCGATTGGAGTTTCCTCGAAAGCTTTTTTAAAGCCGGCGCCTTGGAGTACCTTGACGCCGTCAGCGTCCACCCTTACCGCGATGGACAGCCGCCCGAAACGGCGGCACAGGATTACGAACGGCTCCGCGCCATGATCATCCGCTATTCTCCCAATCGAGCGGTTCCCATCATCAGCGGTGAATGGGGCTATTCCTCCTACACGCACGGCGTTTCATTGCAAACCCAGGCGAATTTCATCACCAGGCAACAGTTGTCCAATCTCCTCAACGGCGTCCCGGTTTCCATTTGGTATGACTGGCGAAACGACGGCAAGGATCCCAATGAAAACGAGCATAATTTCGGCACGGTCACTGACGAACTGCAATTGAAACCCGCCTATCGCTCCGTGCAAATTCTCACCCACGAGCTCGGCGGTTACCGCATCAGCCGCCGTCAACCCATGGCTGACCCGCAGGACTTCGCCCTCGTACTGACCAATTCCATCCAGGAGACAAAACTCGCCGTCTGGACCCTCGGTTCTCCCCACGAAGCCGGCTTTGATTTGCCTCCTGGCGCGGCCGCTGAAATCTCCGTTGTGGACGACACCGGCCAGCGCAGCCAAATAAAAGTTTCCGCAAACCATTTTAACATCGAATTGTCCGGAGGGCCGCAATACATCCGGGAAAAATAATTTTTCCGGCGTTGCTTTTGCAAATGAATCCTGCAAAATCCGCAGCCAACACATTTTCTTAATGAACTTAATTAAATTGCCATCGGTGCTGGCCCTTGCTCCATTAGTTTGTTTCCTTTCCGCCGCCATCACCTCGCGGGCTGACACCAATCCCATCCCCGTTTTGCGAATCAAAGCCGACGAAGCGACCGGCGCGGTCAGCCCCAACCTCTATGGGTTGATGACGGAGGAGATCAATTATTCCTACGAAGGCGGCCTCTACGGCGAACTCATCGGCAACCGCACGTTCAAGGCTGGCCATGACGGTTTGAAATTCTGGACCGCCACCGGCGGCGCCGACATTGACGTGGATACCAATGCGCCTCTTAATGACGCGCTCAATTGGAGTTTGAAGATGGACAGTGCGGGCAATTCGCCCGCCGGCATCATCAACCACGGTTATTGGGGCATCCCTGTTCGGTCCAACACCAAGTACCATGCATCGTTTTATACAAAGGCGTCGGACGGCTTCGCCGGACCGCTGACGGTGAGTCTGGAAAGCGCGGATGGAAAGACGGCCTTTGCCACGGCGGAAATTTCAGGGCTGACGGGCGACTGGCAAAAATTTGAGGTGACCCTTAAAACAAAGAAAGTGAAGCCTTCAAAAGATAATGTGCTGAGAATCACCACCGCGTCGCCCGGCACAATTTGGTTCCAGCAGGTTTCGTTGTTTCCTCCCACATATAAAGACCGCGTGAATGGCAACCGTTCGGATTTGATGCAACGGCTGGCGGACTTGGACCCGAAATTTCTGCGTCTTCCGGGCGGCAATTATCTGGAAGGCAACACGATTGCCGAGCGGTTCAATTGGAAGAAAACGATTGGCCCGATTGACGAGCGGCCGGGCCACAAAAGCCCGTGGGGTTATTGGTCCACCGACGGCCTGGGGCTGTTGGAATTTCTGGAATGGTGCGAAGATCTGAACATGCAACCGGTGCTCGCAGTTTATGCCGGATATTCGTTGAACCACGACCACGTCAACCCCGGCCCGGACCTCCAACCGTACGTCCAGGATGCGCTTGATGAGATTGAGTATGCGACGGCTGACGCCAGCACCCCATGGGGCGCTCAACGCATCAAAGACGGCCATCCCGCGCCATTTGTTTTGAACTATATCGAGGTGGGGAACGAAGATGAATTCGACCGTTCGGGCAGTTATGACGGCCGCTTCACCCAATTTTACGATGCCATCAAAGCCAAATACCCCCGGCTGCAAATCATTGCCACCGCCCGTGTGAAAAGTCGTGTGCCGGATTTGTTGGATGAACACTATTACCGTTCCGAGGAGGAAATGGAAGCGCATGCCCTTGATTACGACAAATATCCGCGAACAAATCATACAAAAATTTTCTGCGGCGAGTGGGCCACGCGCGTTGGATCGCCCACGCCCAACATGGCCGGCGCGCTCGGCGATGCGGCGTGGATGACGGGCCTGGAGCGGAATTCGGACCTGGTTCTCATGGCCAGCTATGCCCCGCTCCTGGTCAACGTGAGCGATCTCGTGCCCGGTGGTTCGATGCAATGGAGGACCGACCTCATCGGTTACGACGTGTTGTACAGCTACGGCTCTCCCTCTTATTACGCGCAGGAAATGTTCAGCACACATCATGGCGATACCATCCTGGCAACGGACTCTGCCAACATCCCGACTGAACTATGGCGACCGCCGGCGCGAAGGCGATTCGGCGTTGAACAGCCGCGGCCGCCGGCGCAAATGATCCGGAAGATATTTTTTGACGCGACGCGCGACAGCCGGAACGGGACGATATTTTTGAAAGTCGTCAATACCCTGGGAACGCCGCAACCGGTAACGGTTGAAGTCAGCGGCGTCTCCTCGGTGCAACGAAAGGGAAGGGAGATGGTTTTAAAAGCGAACAATCCGAACGATACCAACTCCATCGAACAGCCAGCGAAAATCGTCCCCATCAGTGAAACGGTGGGAGGCTTGGGAAAGGAATTCACGAAAGTCCTGCCTCCTTATTCCATCACCATCCTGGAATTGGAAACGAAATAGTCACGCCCGGGGCGCCTCCAACCTGGCGCTGTCGTGATTTGGCGTTTGGCGGTCTGCATTGGCGCGGATGCCCGCCGTCTTCGGAACAAGTGGAAAAATGCCCGGAATGCGATAACTTTACACTGTTAATGCATAGGAAACACCAAGGATGTTGACGTCGCACCGCCCAGTTTTATGGGTGCGAACGGGGCAAATCACGGTTCGCCGGACCATGCCGGTCCTGTTGTTCATCTTGATTTGCGCCGCAATTTGCCGTCCGGTCTGCGCCGTTGAGACGGCGACGCCCGTTCCCCAGCAATTGAATTCCAACTCTGTCGTTGCCTTTGCCAGCGCGGCGATTCCAACGGCAATGCGCCAAGGCAAAATCCCCGGCGCCGTTTTTGTCGTCGTGCGTGGCGACCAGGTTGTTTGCGACGAGGCATTCGGCGTTTCGGACTTAAAAACACGCCAACCCGTGTCCGTCACCCGAACGCTTTTTCGCGTGGCTTCCCTTTCCAAAATTTTCACCGCCGCCTCGGTCCTGGAACTGGCGCACAACGGCCGGCTGAACTTGCACCGCAACGTCAATACCTACCTGACGCGGCTTCAGATCGCCCCGGCCTTCGGCCAGCCCATCACGATGGCCGATTTGCTGACGCACACCAGCGGCTTCGATGACTGCCAGTTCGGCTACGCGGCTCCTTCCGCGGCGGAGCGGCTCTCCTTGCGGGATTATCTCATCAAGCACCAGCCCGCGCGCGTGCGGCCGCCGGACTTGTTCAGCGTTTATGATAATTACGGTTTTTCGCTGGCGGGTTATCTCGTCCAGAAGGTTTCCGGAATCCCGTTCGCCGCCTATGTCCAGAACGAAATTCTGGCTCCGTTGGATATGTGGCACAGCAGCTTTTCTCCGGCCGGAAGGTTAGGCCCGGAACTGGCCACTGGCTATTGGCTCGACGGCGACACGGTCCGCGCCTGCCGGCGGAGCCACGTCAACATCACGCCGTCCGCCGGTCTTTGCACGACGGCGTCCGACATGTCGCATTTTATGGTTGCGCTGCTGGCGAACCGGGGGCCTGGCGGCGCGGAATTTTTCCCGACCGCCGTGTTGCGCGGGCTTGAAAGGCAGCAGTTTGCCGCCAACCCGGAATTGCCCGGGCGCTGTTATGGGTTTGATCGCGTGACCGTCGCCGGGCGGGCCGCGCTGCGGCAGAGCGGACAATGGCCGGGATTCAATGCCGTCCTGTTGCTGTTTCCGAAAGAACACTGCGGATTGTTCCTGGCGTATAATCTTTGTGATTATCTCAGAATGGGCCGGAGCGTGAGCCGGCGGTTCGCGGAAGAATTCAT
>JASHVW010000233.1 GCA_030044395.1 Verrucomicrobiia bacterium | reverse complement strand
GTCCTCTTCGATGAGTTGGGGCAGCGTGGCCATGGTTCAACAGAGGGGATTGGCCGGCGGCAGACGAAACAGTCGCAAAACACGGAAGTGCGGCGGCTTCCGTTCACTGATTGCATGCCACCGATCATTTCTCATGCGGCTTGCGGCGCGATTTGGGTTTGGTTCACGAATTTGTGCAGCAGCAGGCGTGTAATCATATTGAGGGCTTCGAAGACTCCTTCGCATTTGTGGGCGGTGGCGCCAAACGACGGCACCTGCACGTCCCGGTTGTTCAACAGGAACTCCATGTATTCCACCGGCGCCACGTTTGGCAAATCGCGTTTGTTGTACTGCAGCACGTACGGAATCTCCACCAGATTCAGCTTGAGCGAACTCAAATTGTCAACCATGTTCTGAAAACTTTCCACGTTCTCAGGCATTTTTTCGTATTGCGAATCGGCGACGAAGACGATGCCGTCCACCCCGCGGAGGACGAGTTGCCGGGTGGTGTTGTAGATGACCTGGCCCGGCACGGTGTAAAGCTGAAATTTGGTGCGAAAGCCGCGAATGGTCATCGCCTCGATGGGCAGGAAATCAAAAAAGAGGGTGCGGTCGGAGTTGGTGGCCAGTGAAACGAGCTTGCCTTTGCTCTGGGCGGCGACCTGGACGTGCTCATGCACCTGGACGAGGTTGGTGGTTTTGCCGCCCAGGGCGGGACCATAATAGACAATTTTGACCTGTAATTCCTTGGCGGCCTGGTTGATGATAGCCATAATTTTATTGACGGTTTCGGTCCAATTCGGCGGCGAGCGACGCCAAATCCGTTTCCGGGGGCGTTTCTCCCTGGCGGCCAAACACGGCAAAAAAGACGGAGTTCAGGCGAAAGACCTGCCACGAAACATTGCCGAGGTTGAACCGCAACTGCGTGAGCGCGCCCATTCGCAATTCGGCGGCGGTTTGCGACAGGCGGTCATAAATCTGCGGCAAAAACGCCGCCGCGGCGTCGGCATTCAAATACGGCGGCAACTCGCAGGCGACCATCAAGCCGTCGTGCAGCACCACCATCGCGCCGGCAACTCCCTTGAGCTCCATGGCCTGACGGATGATGTCCCGCGGAGGCAACCCGCGACCGAGGGCGGGTTCCGCCGGTTTTGCTTCGTCGCGTGGCTCCAGGCGTGTTTCAACGGGTTTAGCTTCAGCAGGTTCAGCAACCGTGCGGTCATTCGCATCATCCCAGACGTAAAAATTGGTGTCGCCCTTTTTGGGGCCAACGGGCTTTGAGGCCGCCGGGGCCGGTTCAGCCGGGGGCGCCGGCGCCGGCGTTTTTTGCGCCCTTGAAAGGAACAAATCCGGAATGGCCTGATCAAGTTCAGCAGCGGACCGCGACCGTGCCGCCAACCCTTTTTGCGATATAAAGAGCGGAGCAACTGCTTTTAACGGCAGTTCCAAGGCCGCGCCGTCATGGATGGAAACCGCCGTCAACGGCGTCGGCTGAATGCGTGTTCGCAGTTCGCGCCAGAAGAGAACCACAATTCCGCGTTTCAACCCCGCTTCCACCGCATCCAGCGGCAAGGCGACCGTGGCGGTGGCCAGATTGTGCTGCGCCAACTCGTGTCGGAGCGCGTCGGGCCATTTTTCGGTCAACGCGGCCAGCGGCACAGACAAGGTTCCCGGCGCGGATGGGGCGGGTACAGCGGCAGGAGGCAGGGCCGAGGGCGCCGCTGGCGAAATCGAACGAACCGGCGCAACGGGCGCGGATGGCGCAGCGGGATGACCATGCTCCGGTGAAGCGGGTTGCACGGCCGGGCTCCCCGGCAGGGAAGCAGGAGAACGAGCTGATGCCAAGGACGCTGCGGGTGCCGCCGGACGGATTGGAATCGGTTGGACAGTCGGCGTGCGAGGCGCAGAATGAACTGCTGCCGGCGCTGGCGCGGGAGAGCGGACTGCCACCGGGACGGGCGAAGGCGCCGCAGGGGCTGCGGGGGACGCAGGGGCCACAGGGACCATTCGGAGTTTAAATTGCGTTTCGGGCGAGGCAATTTGCGGCGTGGGCGCCGCGGGCGGGGACGTTTTTGCCGGAGCTGCGGGCGTAGCTTTGGCGAAGACTTCGCGCTGAGGCGGCGCTGTCACGACGGATTGTTTTGACGGCGCGGCGACGGGCGCAACTTCAGCGGAGCGGCGGATGAAAACGCTACCGACGTCCTGCGGGGTTTCGATCTTCTTTCGCACTCCGACGCGGGACAACCAGCGACGGTTCAACCGCGCCAGCACCAGGTCGAGCGGCAAGGAAATCGAGATGGAATCGTAGTCCTCGCCGACGCTGAACAAGGTCGGCGCCGCGCCGCGCAACTGGCCGAAGGCGACGCGGACAGCGCCGCCCGCCAATTGCGGCAGGATTTGAGCCGCCGAAATGGAAATACTGGCCTCACCAAGTTCGGCCAGCGGCATCGTGATGCGGCCACGCAAATCCGCCGGTAATTTTTCGAGGATTGGCACCAGAGGCAATTCCACGTCACCGTCTGGCGCGGGAGAGGTCGGCGGGTCCGGTCTCTGAATCGGGGTCGGCGAAGGCTTGGGAAACGGCGACGGGGCCGGCTTCGGACGCGCGACCGGCGCGAGGGAAGCCTGGACACGAGGTTGCAAAGGTTGCGGTTCCGCTGTGCCTGGCTCCAGGCGCAGCAGCAGTTTTTGAAGGAACCGAACGAACCTCGTCTTCACGCTCATTGAAATGAAACTCATTTTTTCGAACGGGTCAATTCTGTAAATGACATTATTTGACCAGCATAATAACCTAGCAGGAACCGCGCCGTTGTTTGTTAATTTTTCACCAAATCCATCTCTGGATGGATGGAAGGAAGAGCCATGGGCGGGTCCGGGGGTTGCCGCATCGGCCGGCCTGTCCCAGTACTGGACGGAATGTCCAGTTCGCACGTGAAAACCAGTGGCGGCAGTGGGTGTCAGTTCCCGGAACGGCGGCTGCTTCAAGAGAGCTGCTCGCGCTCCAAATCCCGATTCCGCCATTATGGAACGGCGCCTGCTTCCAGAAAGACGCCGCCTGAAGCGCTTTCCGCTTGTTTTCGACTGGCGGCTGCACTAGTGATAGTGCAAATTTGGAAGAAATGGGAAGAACCTCTTCAATTTTGGTCGTGGACGACGACGCCGACTGGCTGGAGATATGCCGCGATATTCTCGCGCAATTGCCCAGCAAGGCGGAGATTCGGACGGCGGGAACGGGCGCCCGCGCGATCGCGCAACTGGACTCGCAGCCGAGCCGTTTGTTGATCTGCGACTTGAAAATGCCCAAAGTGGACGGGCTGCAAGTGCTGGCGATTGTCCGGCGCCGGTTTCCCGATTTGCGCACGGTGGTATTGACCGGGCTGGAAGGCGAGGAATACCGGTCGCGCGCCTACTCGCTGGGCGTGGACATGTTCTGGTTGAAAACGGAGATGCAGCAGAACACCAAAATGTTTTTGGACTGCGTCGAGTCGTTGCTGGGCGACGATGGGGCGGGCGGGTTCCGCGGAATTCAAAGCAAGAGTTTGATGGACATCATCCAATTGGAATGCATGTCCCGGAATTCGACTTTGTTGCAAATCATGCGGGGGCCATTGGTGGGGAAGATTTGGATTCGGGACGGCGAATTGATTGACGCGGAGGTGGGCAACGCGCGCGGCGAGGCGGCCTTTCACCGGATCCTGCACTGGAAATCCGGTTCATTTGAAACGCGGCCGGCGGAGACGGAGCGCGAACGGACGATTTTCAAATCGGCCAACGCGCTGCTGCTGGAATCGGCGCAAGCGCTCGACGAAAGCAACAATCCGCAAACTGAATTTATCGAGCGCGGCGAGCACCAGAAGACGGTCTGGCGGCTTTCATTATTGGCCGCGGAGGGCGCGGAATTTGTGGTGACCGCCCCGGCCGAAGCCACCGGAAAAATCGAAACCATCGGCACTTCGTCGGCCGAGACGATGTCGGCGTGGGCGAGGCGCGCCGTGGAAAATTCCCGGCGGCTGGGCGAGCGCCTGGGCGCCGGGCCGCTTTCACACGTGGCGGGCGGCGGGCTGCAGTTGCGCCTGCTGGTGTTGCCCCGCGAGGACAAATCCGTTCTCGTGGGCTGGCCAGCGGACGCCGACGACAGTCACCTGCTCGAACGAGCCCAAAAATTAGTTGCATCATGGGATTCCTGAGCAAACTTTTCGGCTCCCGTCCGGTGATTCAGCAATTGCCATCGGGCAGCATCACGGTGAGCCGCAACGGTGACGTTCTCACCACGACGGTATCATCCACCTATCCGCGGGCGCTGCTGCGGGAGATTGCGCGGGAGGTGCTCCGGCAATTTTACGAGGCACGACAGGCACAACTGGCCCTGGAGGAATTGAGCCTGCATTTCGGCAGCCTGCGGATCACCGCCCGGCAAATCCAGGGTGGCGCGGTGATTTTTATCTCGCCGCAAAGCGCGCAGACCAGCGCCGCGACCGCCAACATAAAAACATTGATTCCGTCCAAGAATTAATTGTTTCCGAAGGCGACTGTCCGGAGGGGAAGGGGAATTGGTTTTCCACGCGTATTTTTGTCTTGTATTTTTTGCACTGTGGAGCTAGGCGTATTGCATCGGAATGGACACGCGCCACCAGATTCTGGTTGTGGATGACGATGCGGATTGGCTGGACATGTGCCGCGACTTTCTCGGCCAGCTGCCCAGCAAGCCTGAAATCCGCACCGCGGCTTCCGGGACCCGCGCCCTCGCGTTGATGGATTCCCAGCCGTTCCGGGTTTTACTTTGTGATTTGAAGATGCCGCGGATGGACGGATTTCAGGTCATCAGCATCGTGCGGCGGCGGTTTCCTCATCTGCGCACCGTCATCATCACCGCGTTGGGTGACCCGGGCCTTCGGTCGCACGCCTACGCCCTGGGCGTGGAATTGTTCTGGCTGAAGGCCGACATGGAGCGAAATCCACAGATGTTTTTGGATTGCATTGAATCGCTCCTGGGCAGTGAGGAAGAAGGCTTCCGGGATTTGCAAAATAAAAATTTGCTGGATGTGATTCAGATGGAATGTGTCCTGCGCAATTCGAGCGTCCTGCGCGTCAACTCCGGTCCGCGCGCCGCTCAAGTTTGGATCAATGACGGGCAAGTCATTGACGCTCGCGCAGACGGGGCGGATGGCGAAGCGGCCTTCCGGAAGATATTAAAATGGAAGTCCGGCACGTTTGAGACGCTGCCGGCGGAATCCAACCACGTCCAAACCATCACCAAATCGCTGGAGGCGATGCTGTTGGAGGAGACCCTGGCGGTGGAACGGTCCTCGAATCCCACGCCCGCCGAAGAGGCGGCGGAGGCCCAATTTGTCCGGCGGCTGACGGCGCTTTCGTATGAAGGGGCGGAGTTTTTGGTGACGGTCCCTGCCAAAAAAGAGGACAACGCCAAAGGATGGGGCACTCGCGATGTGGAGCGCATTGCAGCGTGGGCGCGGCGCGCGCAGAGGACGGCGCAACGAATCGGGGAAAAATTCAGCGCCGGGCCGTTGATTCAGGCGGGGGGCAGTAATCTGGAACATCAATTGCTCTTATTGCCAAATAACGGCAAAACATTCGTCATCGGCTGGCCGCCGGAAGTGGAGCCGGGGCGGATGGTTGAACGCAGCAAAAAGCTGATCGAAACATGGGACTCTTAAAATGGTTTTCAACGAGCGACACGGCAATCCCGCGATTGCCGGAGGGCAGCTTTACGGTTGACCGCCATGGCAACGTGATGTCCGGGACGGTCGGCGCGGAATATTCGCCGCGACTCCTGGGGGACGTGGCGAGGGAGGTGCTGTCCTTGTTTCAGGAAGCCCGGGCGCTGCAGATGCCGCTGGCGGGCTTGAATTTTCATTTTACCGGCCTGCGGGTGACGGCGCGGGAGATGCACGGGGGCGCCATCATTTTTCTCTCGCCGCGAAACTTTTTTGAGAGCACCCTGCCGTCCGAACGAAATCCATGAACGCGAAACGTCTGGAACAACTGGTTCAGCAAACCGAAACGCACATCGAATGCTGGAAGCAATTCAACCATTTCATCAACGTGGCGCGCTCCAAGAAGTTCACGCCGGAGGATGAAAATAATTTTCTGGAACTCAAGAGTATCATCGCGCAGGACTTGGAGGGAATTTTCTCGGCCATCGAGGTGCAGTCCCCAACCAAGGAGGAAATCATTGCGCTGATGGGATTTGCGCCATCGCTCCGTTATTTGGGCGAGATGGGCGAAGGCGATTTGCGGGGGATTGAGAACAACTGGCACAAAATTTACATCGCCTGGCATTCGATTCTGGGCCAGCTCAAAATCAAGTTGCGCAACGATGACTCCACCTCCCTCTTCCGGAGGAAGTGACAGGCCGATTACCCGGCGAGAGCCGGTTTGGGTAAAAGCCGGCAAGTTCAAATTGCCATTTTGAGCCGCTTCGTGGACACTACGCCGCTCATGTTGAATTATTTTCAAATTCTGATTCTTGCCATTATTCAAGGCGCATGCGAATTGCTGCCGGTTTCCAGCTCCGCCCATGTCATCGCTGCGGAAAAGATCATGGGCATCCAAAATGCCGGCAGCCCGGAAATGGCCATGCTGCTGGTGATGCTGCATACCGGAACGATGTTTGCCGTCATCGTCTATTTTTGGAATGGCTGGCGGCGTGATTATTTTCAATCCACCGGCCAAGTCCAATGGTTTGTGATCCAAATTATCGTCGCCACGGTTTGCACCCTGGCCGTTGGCCTTGTCCTGAAAGAGACGATTGAGAAAGTTTTCATGCGCGGCGTGCCGCACGCCGCCATGGAGGATTTGTTCAACAATTTGCCGCTAATCGCAAGCGCGCTGGCCGTGGTCGGGGTTTTGATTATTTATGCCGGCTGGCAGGAGGACAAAGCGGCGCGGAAGACGGAGATTCAGCCCACGGATTCGGTCTGGGTCGGCCTGGTGCAGGGTATTTGCGTGCCGTTCCGCGGTTTTTCGCGTTCGGGCGCGACGATTTCGACGGGACTGCTGCTGGGCTTGCCGAAACAAAAGCTGGAGGAATTCAGTTTTGCGCTGGCGGTGGTTTTGACGCCACTGGCAGTTGCACGGGAGGCATGGCGGGTGCTCAAAGACAAGGCGACGCTCCACGAGTCGATCACGCACATGTTCGCCCCGGGAATCGTCGGAATGGTTTTCAGCTTTATCGCCGGGTTGCTGGCGCTCAAATGGCTGTCGCGCTGGCTGGAAGGCGGGCGCTGGTCCTGGTTTGGTTACTATTGCCTGGCCGCGGCCGCCGGCGTCCTGGTCATTCATTTCAAATTCCCGGGGTGAGCGCTTAGGAGCCGTCAAGAAAAACCTTCCCAACTGACTTGTTCTTTTGTCGGCTGGCGGCGTTGCTCGCTCAGTTATCGCGACTCGCCGGGACGGACAAGCGCCTCGCTCGCGCCTTGCCAGCCGCCAAAATTCCCGCGTCAGATTTATAAATCTTATTTCTTGACGGCTTCGTTACTGCGGCTGCGGAATGAAAATTTTCTGGCCGACCTTCAGAGTGTTCGGGTTCAAGCCGGGGTTGGCCTTTAAAATTTCCTCCGTGCTCACTTTAATTCCCTGTGCG
>JASHVW010000232.1 GCA_030044395.1 Verrucomicrobiia bacterium | reverse complement strand
GGTCTTTCCAACGGCACAGCCGGGGCGAAAAATTTTTTCACGGCGTTGCCCAGCCACCCTGTGGCTGGCTGAATTCGTGTTCCGACGCCGTTTGATTGGTCGTCAATTTAAATTCCGCGAACTCAACATTGAACGGCAGTTTCGAGGTATTAATCGCATCAACCCCAACGTCAATTTTTTCCGGGAATTGTACTGTGACCGGATCCGTCTCAATCCAATTCACACCGTCGCCACTGACAGCCGCGCGCACCTGGTTGCCTCGCCGCGTTAATCGCAAATAGGTGGAACTTCCCGTGAAAAAGGGTTTGCTCGAGGCGGCGCGGGGCGTCAAGTCTTTGTCGTTTTTCCAATACTCAAACAGTGGCTGGTAGCTCGACTGCCCGCCGTGAGGCGTTGTCCATACGTTCCGTTCGAGTCGCAGAAAATTTTCGCCGTCGGCCCACAACAACAAGCCGGCGCCGTTAAATGGATCCGCTTCGGGAAGCGTGGAATTCGCGCCCGGCTCGAACGCTCCCGTCACCTTCACCTGCACGGTGAAATCACCGCCGATCTCCTGCAGGACGCGTGGTGCGTTTCGCTTCTTGTAGATGTTATGATAGCTGCTGAGGTCGTGCGTCTTGCCGGGAACCACCACCGTGATCCTGCCATCACCGCCGGTGATGGAACAGTCACCATCCGGGTCAACAACCGTCCCCCACCCGGAAATCGTTTGGATGGAAGGGCTTCCAGCCTGGGCGGCGAACCCAAAGTGCAGGGCGGAAAACACCAGTCCCAAGCGCAACATCGGCAGCTTCATGCTCAATAAGTTACGTAAGCCCGGTGCCACGTCGAGTGCCGCCAGGCAACAATCGTGTGCCATTTCCGTGACGAATGCGGGCAGCCAGCGAGAAGTGTCTCTTTCCCATACTCTTCACCTTCTGTCTCTCCTCCTTGCTTTCCCGCCCCTAATCATCCTCGATCTTCGCTTTATTGTTAAATTATTGGGAGTTCCACGGTTATTATGGTCTCGTCATTAGTCATTCCGCCTTCTTTCGCCACATTGCAAACTGCACGATCGGAAGCCCGGCGATTCATTATTTTTGCCACGGTCACGGTATTAGTATCGAAAAAACGGCCTGAGAATACTTCGGCATGGTTCAAGCTAATAGTCCATTGACAAATTATGAAAAATGTCTTTCCTTTAATTGTCGTTGCGGCTCTGGCGGTAGCCGGATGCAGCAGCGCAAACAACGGAATGAAACGGAATGAATAACCAACCTCAACCATACGGGCAGATGCAAAGTCCGCCGCCAATGGGAGGAGGCGGCACGGCAACACCGGCCACCGGAACACGGTAATATGAAAAAATTATTCCTATTGCTCATCGCAGCCGCCCTCGCCGCGACCGGTTGTCAGAGCGCTAACAAAAACGGGTCGCAAACGCCGGCCGCGACGCCGACGCCCAACGGCGGGCCGCCGGCCACGACGCCGACGCCTGAAACGCCGCCTAACGGCGCGCCGGTTCCGTAAATTAATTCCGGCTGCCGACACGAGCTGGCACCATCTATCCACCGCGGCTAACGTCCTCGCCTGCGGGGCTCGCTTGCGTGTTGGACTACAATAGGTCACGTCGCCCGGTTTTCCTGCGTTTACCGCCAAGGGAACTTCTCACTTCTCAAAACGAAGCGTTGACCATTCCGACGTATATCAAAGGTATGGGTGTTCAACCAATTCACGCGGCGAGTGCGTGTTCATGTGAGCCCGCTAATCCTTCCGGCGAGCATCCCAAAAACATTCCGTCAAATTGTCGCAAGGCGACCGGGGGCAATTCACCAGCGGCAATCAGCCGGGCAACTGTTCTTCGATAAAAATCAATATGTTCGGCTGGAAGAATGGATGGCGAAGGTGCCAAACCTTCCGTTAACGAATGCAGGAACTGGCAAAAATATAAAATGGACATCGTGTCTCTGACTTGAAAAGACCGTTCCCCGCAGATGTCTGCCTCAATCATTTCCCTTTCCCTCTCAGCTACCGCAATAACTGCTCGCGCCGGAAGAAACCCAATAGTCCCTACAAATATCCCAAATAAATCCACGGCAGAAATTATGCGCAGAAGTCACCTGGCTCAAGGTAGCATTTGACCCCACGCGAAAAATAAGCACAGAAAATGGAATGAAAGCGAAGAAAGCACCTTGATCATCGTGCCCGCGGGCTGGAAACATTCATCTTCGGAATTCCTTCGACATTACGGTTTAGACATTAGTTATTCCGGCGTTCCGGCGTTAGGCTCCACCGGTTCACAGAAAGGCCGATTGAAAAAAACCGCCTTGGCATATAAGTTGCGAGCAAGCGAGAGCAGGCATGAAGTTCAGCTTTTTAATATTATTATTCGCGATCTTCCGTCTCACGCCGGGACTCGCGGCGCAATCAACCACAAACGTCGTGGTGGCGTTCACCACCACGAATTCCACGCCATTGAGCATCGGCTTTGCCGGTTTTACAACCGAGTTGCTGGGCAAAGGCGAAGAATACGGCGACACCAACATGCAGCGCTACGCGGCGATGCTTTCGCCAGGTTGGCTGTTGTTTCCCGCTGGAACCACCGGCGATGCGTTTGACTGGCAAACCGGATTGACCGACACCAACTGGGTCAGCATCATTGGAATGAAGGAGGGCCCAAACAGCAACGCCTCCAATCTCACCGCCACCACCGTCCAGGCGCTCCTGGGCAAGGGCGGTGTGTGGTTCACGAATTTTGCCAACTTGTGCAATAATCTCGGCGGCGCAAAAATTATTGTCTGCATCAACGGCTTCACCGATACAAATCCCGCTGACGCCGGCGCGTTCGCGGCTTTTGCCCTAAGCAATCACATCCATGTCTCGGCCTGGGAATTGTGCAATGAACCGTATCTGTTCTCAGGCACGAACGATTTCTTCACCAACGGTTTGGATTACGCCCGTAAGATGTTGCCCTATTACAATGCCATCACAAACGCCGATCCCAATGCCGTAGTCGCCGTGTTCTTTAGCGATCCCTCCCGGCCGGGAATGAGTTGGGACAACGACCTGATGCGCTACGGCGCCACGAATCAATACTGGAACGCGGTGGTTTACCATTACTATCCGCTTTTGCCGACGAATGCGCCGTTTGCCGATTTGATGGCGATGGACAACGGAATTCTATACAGCAACAGCACGTTGTATATCACCAACGTGCTGATCAAGGACAATGGTCCCAACACGACCTTTCTGCTGACGGAGTTTAATCCCAGCTTAGGCACCGGCAACGGTGGGCAGAATCCGCCGACCACTTCACTCTACGGGGGCATCTATGATTCGGAATACGTCATGCGCCTCTCGACGTGCCCGCAGGTGATTTTTGCCGGCAGCTATCAATTGGTGGATGCTTCCGGGGTGGCCACCACCAATGACTTTTGGAACGCCGTTACCACTGCCGCCGCCCACGGTTATACCACCAATACGGTGGGCTTGCCTTTTGGGTACTTCCTGAGCGCGCAGGGAACAGCGCAGGCGGTCGCTTATTGGGCCATAAACCGTTCCAGCGCCGTCTATCCCACAACCGTCGGAACGAACTGTCCTGTGGTGCCCATGGACACCAATGGAATCGGAACCATGGCGGCAATCTACACGCAGGCCTATCAAGGCGACAACGGCAAACGCTACGTGGTGCTCACCAACAAAGGCTCGAACGCCGTCCCGGTGCAGATCACGCAAGACGGCGTTGCATTGACGAACCAGTTCCTGGAAACTTTTGTTACCGGCAACGATCCTTCCGCGGTGAACTCCAATCCGCCGTCGAATAGCATCGTTTTCCTGACAATGATGGTGACAAATCCGGTGACAATTTCCAATTACAGCGTCACGCGGTTGGAGTGGACGGTGCTCAGCGTGCCGTCGCCCACCCTTTCACTGGCGGTAACCAATGAGACGCAAAGCCTTCAATGGGCGGGACTGACCAATGTCGTGTACAATGTGCAAGCCGTGACCAACCTGCTGGAGAATTGGACGACGCTGGGAAGAATCACCGACAGCGCGCCGAATTTTGGTTTTACCAATTGGAACGCCGGTCCGGAACAATTCTATCGCTTGGAGGTGCCGTAACAGTGTTAATAAACAGAACGGGAAAGGGATTGCAAGCGCGGCAGTTGGTGGCAGGAAAGATGATCAAAGAGCATTTTTTCCTCACGGAGTTGCAATTGTTCTGCGCCTGTCACTGCATTTTGCATGAAACCAAAAATTTGAATAACGGTTATCGTTACGGCTGCGGATGAAATGCAATCTGATTGGAACAAAAAAAATCTTTCTGCGTGGCACAAAACCGGCTAACCCATTCCTTCAATGAAAAGGGAGATTCGCATTTTATTTCTCGAGGACCTTGTGCCGGACGTAATCCGGGCGGAAAACGAATTGCGCAATGCCGGCCTGTCCGTGCAAACACATCGTGCGGACACGCGCGAGGCGTTTATGGAGGGCCTGGAGCATTCGCCGGACGTCATTCTATCGGATCATGGTCTTCCGGACTTTGACGGCCTGACAGCCCTGGAGTTGGCTCGGGAACGATGTCCCGACGTGCCATTTATTTTTGTGACCAATGCGTTATCGCGGGAAATGGAGGTCGAAAAAC
>JASHVW010000231.1 GCA_030044395.1 Verrucomicrobiia bacterium | reverse complement strand
CAATAACATCGTCCAGGGTACAGTCTCTTTCTCTGTATCGTTGACCAACGTCACCGGCGGGGCAACCCTGGCGCCGCCCACCAACGCCACCGTTTCGATTCTCAATAATATCAACACCGGCGTCGAATTTGAATACGCCACCAATACCTTCAGCGAAACCAACGGCACCGCCGTCATCCTGGTCGAGCGGGAAGGCTTCGTCAGCAATTCCATCTCGGTGAACTTTGCCACCACCAATGGCTCGGCCCGCGCGGGTGTTAATTACGATGCCACCTCGGGCACCCTGTTGTTTGCCACAAATTCCCTCTTCGCGCCCATCTCCGTGACGTTGCTCGACGACCAATTGACCAGCAACCTCACCTTTGGCATCACCCTCTCCAGTCCCACCAACGCCCAGTTGCTCGCCCCGAGTAATACCGTCATCGTGGTCGAAAGCAGCCGTGCCGGCCTTTCCTTCACTAATTCCGCCAGCAGCGTCTTCAAGAACGTCGGAATCACTGCCATCCCGGTTGTCTGCAATAACACGAACCTCGAACCCGTCCTCGTCAACACCAATGTCGTCCCGTTGACCGTAAGCTATTTTACCGCCGACGGCACCGGAACCGCAGGCCAGGATTACACCGCCGAGAGCGGCTCCTTGGTCTTTACCAACGGCACCGCCACCAACTATATCTACGTGCCCATCCTCAATAATAGCCTCATCACCGGCGAACGGACCTTTACCGTCTCTCTGACCAATGCCACCGCGCCCGGCAAGGTCATTTTCCCCGGGACTCAGACGATTACAATTATTGACAGCAATTCTGGTTTAAGCTTCTCGCAGCCGTCTTACACCGTTATTCGCAGCGGCGGCACGGCGCTCATCACCGTCGTGCGCACCGACAACACCAATGTCGTTTCCTCCGTCGTCTTCTCCACCGCCAACGGCACAGCCATGACCAATGTCGATTATTTCCCGACCAATGGTGTTCTCACGTTCACCAATGGCGTCACCACCAACACCTTCACCGTCACGTTGATCTCCAGCACCTCCGTCCAGCCGGACAAGACCGTTCTCCTGGCATTGTCCAGTCCGACGAATGGCCTGCTCGCCCCGCCCAGCGCTGCCATCCTGACCATCCATGACACCAGCGGCAGTCTCGTGGTGCCGGCAGGCTCAACTTTCGTGCAGCCTGGCGGCAATCCCAACGGTGACGGCCTCATTGATCCGAATGAAACCGTGTCCATCCTTTTTGCCTTCCGTGCCGAAGGCGGCAACACCATTACGAACCTTGAGGCCACTCTGTTGCCTCTCAATGGCGTCACCTCGCCCACCTCGCCGAATGGCACGGCCACCCAGGTCTATAGCAACTTGTTCGTGGATGGCCCGTCTGAATCGCAGCCCTATACCTTCACTGCCCACGGCACCAACGGGCAGCAAATCGCCGCCACCTTCGCCTTGCAGGAGCAATACGGCGGTTCCACCTTGAACCTCGGCACCAACTTGTTCACCTACACGCTCGGCACCTGGACGATGTCGTTCACCAACACCAACTCCGTCGTCATCAACCCCGCGCCCATAAACAGCAGCATCGCGGGAATGGCCAAGCCCTATCCGTCCGTCATCGCCGTGAGCAATATCGTCGGCACGGTCCTCAAGACCACCATTACCTTGACCAATTTGACCTTCTCGTCGGAATACAATGTCAACGCCTTGCTCGTTGCGCCCAGCGCCGCCGATACTCTCTTCCTCTCACACGCCGGGACACCAGGCATTGGCGTGAATGGTGTCACGCTGACGTTCTCCGATACGGCGACAAATACCCTGCCTTACTTTGAAAATCCGGGTCAGGACGATCTGACCTTCACGAATGGTACCTATAAGCCCGAGGCCAACGGAGCGCCACCCTCCTTCCCATGACCCGGATGAGCAACTTTAATCCATTAGTTTATATGCGGAACAGTTTTTTGAAAATCGGAACGGCGCTGGCGATGGCCGGCACAGCGGCTTTGTCAGCCCTCGCGGCGGATACCGGCATGGTCACCCTCCACGGGCACGTGCCTGCGGCCATTCCCAGGTTCAATTTGCAGCCCATCGCTGATTTGCCCGGCACAAATACTCTGGACCTCGCCATCGGCCTGCCGTTGCGCAATACCAATCAATTGAACGCCTTGCTCCAGCAGATTTACGATCCTTCCAACCCCAATTACCATCATTACCTCACGCCGGACCAGTTTGTCGCCCAGTTCGGCCCCAGCGAGCAGGATTACGCCTCCATCAGTAATTTCGCAAGGGCGAATGGTTTGACCGTGACCCGGGCGCATTTCAGCCGCATATTACTGGATGTCAGCGGGAAGGTTTCCGACATCGAAAGCGCCTTTCACGTCACCCTCCATACCTACCATCATCCGACGGAAAACCGCGTCTTCTTCGCGCCAGACTCCGACCCGACAGTACCGTCGGATTTGCCCATCCTCCACATCAGTGGCTTGGACAATTATTCCGTTCCGCGTCCATTGCTTCATCCCGAACCATCAGTTAGGCCGGCAGGCGCGGCGCCGCTGGTTGGTTCCGGCCCGGGCGGCTCTTATATCGGCAGCGACTTTCGCAATGCCTATGTGCCGGGCACGACATTGAAGGGGACGGGGCAGAGTGTGGGTTTGTTGGAATTTGACGGATTCTTTGCGAGCGATATAACGGCTTATGAAACCCTCATTGGCCTGACGGGAACGGTTCCACAATTGGTTGTCGTGCCAATTGATGGCGGGGTTCCTACGCCGGGAGGCGGCGACCCGGAAGTGTCCTTGGACATCGAAATGATTCTCTCCATGTCGCCGGGAGTTTCCACGATTTATGTTTATGAAGCGCCTAATCCGAGCCCGTTTGTGGATATTTTAAGCGCGATGGCCGACGACGATCTTTCAGCGCAACTGAGCAGTTCATGGACCGGGGGCGAGGAGCCGAACCCGTCCGGGGAACTGATTTTTGAACAGATGGCATTGCAAGGCCAGTCATTCTTCCAGGCGGCGGGCGACTCGTGCGCTTATATCGATCCGGATAATCCGGTGCCATTTCCTTCGGACAGTCCGCATATTACCGTGGTTGGAGGTAC
>JASHVW010000230.1 GCA_030044395.1 Verrucomicrobiia bacterium | reverse complement strand
AGACGAGCATGGCCGGGTCCCTGCCCGCTTCGATCAGCAACCTCAGCCAATTGGCGTTGGCGAGCCGGCAGAACAACTCGTTTTGCCGCCACATCAGGTAGGACGAGTTGGGCACGCCCTGGACTTTCTGGATGCTGGTGGCAAAATGGCCATGCCAGAACAAAACCATTTTTTCTTGGAACGGTCTGGGGCCGTAGGCCATGCGATTCAGCCACCAACCGCGCAACTCGAGCATCCGCGCCGCCTGCAAGCGGTTTTCCTGCTGGCGCAACATCTGCGCGACCGACGGGCTGGCGGCCTTGACGGCCTCGCGCAGGGCCTCGACCCGCTGGGGGTCCGGGTGCGCCCAATCAGGGTCGGGCAACACGCCGGGAATGTTTTCGTAATCCAGCAGCGAGGAAAGCGCCTGGCGATGGCCCATGTCGGTCAACTTTTGGATGGCGTCCGGCGGGCCGCCGAAACCGGCGCGATTCAGCAAATGGGTTGCAGTCTCGTAATTCCAACGGTCACTTGGAAGCGGATTCAACATACTAACATCTATTGCTCTTACAGACGCAATATAACACTGGTTGGTTTCAAGGCAAAGACGGTTGGCAGGATTGGACGCCTGACGCGGTCATGGAACCGCAGTGCGCGGGCGACCCCGGGCAGCCGCTGGGTGCGTCCAGATTCTGGACAAATGAATTCTCTGGCCCGATAAACGACAATGACTGCGTTCACGCATGACAAGCCGGATCGCAGAAAAGTAGTCTTTGTCGTTTATCCATGTGACGTGATGGAATCATCCAGTGCCCGAACAATTCTGAAGACGCGGTCCCGGTCGAAACTTTTATACACAGTCTTCTCACTGCCCGCCGTCTTTAAAACTATTTTGAACGTTCGTTTCCACTTTGCGGAAGGCCAGCTTGGGACGGCGATCATCAGAACACCAATGGTCCCGCAACCTGCCGCTTCCCATAATTTTAAACGGGCCCAGTGCCAGCAGGCAACGCCGGCAAAAATAAACAATGCGCCAAAAAATCCGGAGAGAAGTTGCAGGGCCAACAAGACAATTCCCTGCACCGGATTTTTCGGCCTGTGCTTGGCAAGCTTATCCGACTCGACAACGTCGCCAATTGTAAGATCAAAATTGGATTTTCGAATTTTTGGAGTTTGGCCTTGCTGTTGGAATGGTTCTGGCTTAGGGATGCAGTTGTTTATGTGTCAACGGCTGTTTCATTTCATCGCTTTGGCCACGCTGCTGCCGGTAGGCCTGAAACTCAACGCCGCCCCGCAGCTTCAGGGCGGCTTCTCCCAGATCAACATGCAGGACGGCGGCTATTACCCGGCGATCATTCAGCATTCAAGTGGACGCCTGGTTGGCCGCACCGACGGCGGCGGTATTTACAGCAGCGACAACCACGGCTATTCGTGGACCTACCTGTCCGGCAACATGACAACGCCTGCGGCGTTGGTGCCGCAGGGAATCGCCGTACCCCAAACCGCCGCCTCAAGCTCCAACCTCATCCTCCAGGCATGCGGGGTCAGTTATTTGAACACCGATCCCGGTCGCGGCATCTGGAAAACCACCAACGGCGGCACAACGTGGACCCAAACCTTGAGCGGCGTGAATTTTTCCGGGGGTGACCAGGAGCGGGTCGGGGGCGAGTGCCTGATCTTTAATCCCACAAACAGTTCGGAAGTCTGGGCGGGCAGCCGAGGTCAGGGATTGTTCGAATCCACCAACGCCGGCGACTCCTGGCAGCCCATTGTCACTGGCTTGGAGACGAACATCATCTCCTCGATCTATATCCCCCCTTCGTCTCCCAACTTGATCTTCGTCGGAGGCGACGGCGGCTTGTGGATGTCGCCGAACCATGCCACCAACTGGGTGCAACTTCAGTCCTTCCCGCTCATCCAGCGCGTGACAGGCGGAGCGGACGGAACAATCTATTTCGGCGGCGTCAACAACGGGGTGCAAGTCATCCAAAAAATCACCTCCACCAACTGGAACATTCCCGCCGATTGCGTCTTTACCGACCTCCATGCCGCCTACACCAGCGGCATTGGCGACGACGGCAACGCGATCGTGTGCCTCACTGTTTTGCGCAATGGCAATCTGGTCGCGGGCGATTTCGACGGCTATACCCGCATCAGCGCCAACGAGGGGGCAAGCTTCATAACTCTGCCCGACGCCTATGTTCCCGGCTCCGTCGTCCCGAAATGGGCCTCAAGCAACGCCGTCTGGCGGCCCAATTCGCTCTTCCAGGACGTCAACGCGTCAAACACGTGGTACGGCGGTGGGGGCTACGGGCCGATGCGCACCGACGATGGCGGGCAGACCTGGCAATACATCTGCAACGGAATCGGCGAGGTGGTGACCTATAAAATCAGTTTCCATCCCACCGACCCGAACCGCATTTATATCCCCTGTGCGGATCATGCCGGCGCCATCGTCACTGACGGCGGAATCACCGGCAAAGTCGTGTCAATGGCCACGCCCTTTTTCCAGTCAAGCGATATTGTCATGTATTCGCATCGCGCCATGGCCTGTTATACCAACGGCGTCAACCGGGTCATTTTTCCCGGCGGCTGTGAACTCAACAACACCGCGCGCATCTATGAAACCACTAACGACGGAACCGGTTGGTTCCATCTGGCGGCGGCGGGATTGCCGACCAACACCAGCGGCGAGGAAATCATTGATAACGTGGATTCACTCGACAATCCCGACGATTTCCTGGTGGTCATGGGGGGGAATCTTGGCCTCGGCGCCGGGGGGGTGTATCGGACGACCAACGGCGGCTCGTCTTTCACCCAGTGCACCTGGTTTCCCGCCACCAACGTGGTCCTCGGCCTTGGCGACGAGCAGTATTGGAACGTCTCCCTGGAACGTGACGCCACAAACGTGAACGTGCGCTATCTTTATTCACGCGCGGCCTATCCCGGCATTGGAACCGGCGGCGGGTTCTTTATATCCACCAACCGTGGTGTCACTTGGACGCTGCTGACCCTCGGGCTGACCGGCGCGGTGGCGCCGGGTGACTGGTCCGACTGGAATGGCATGATTGTGGCCGATCATGGCATCAGCGGGAATGTTTGGATGATGGTCGGCGGCGGCTCCAACGGCCTCCTGTTGAGCACCAATTACGGCGCCGGTTGGAGCGTGGTGCCGGGTTTAACCAACGTGACCGCCATGGATGCCCTCAATGGCAACATCGTCGTTTACGGCGAAATGAC
>JASHVW010000229.1 GCA_030044395.1 Verrucomicrobiia bacterium | reverse complement strand
CCGCGCCAGACGAAAACTCCGGTGATTTGCGGCGGCAATTCAACGGTGCCGTGGCAATGATCATTATCAAACTCAAGGTCGAGTGCTATAAAACCATCCGGGTGCGGTGTGCGACTGACGATTTTTTGCAAATTACCCGGAAGGGGCACGATGCGGACGGTGCGGAAACCCGGCGAAGCCGGACGGACCCCGGCGATACTGGCCTGAAGGTCAAAAAGCGGATGGCTGCCCCAACCATGGCAGTCCGAACGGGTGTCGCCCGGCGATTCAACCGGGGTTTTAAGCCCTTGTTTCACCAGGTCTTTCCAAAAGTTCATCCGGTCAAGGATCAGGTCGCCGCGCCCGAATTTCTGATAGGTTTCCATCAAATAAAAACTAAAATAGATGGTGGTGCGTTTCAAATCTTTGGCTGTCAACAGTTGTTCAAAACAGCGATTGGCTTGTTCACCCCTCAGCGTATCGGTGAGCAAGGCGAGGCACTGTCCGTGCTCGCTGAATTCGGTATGAGCCAGATTATCAGCCATCAATCCGCGCTGATCGTCCCAGAATTTGGCACGCACGGCTGCCGCGGCGCGCGCGGCCTTTTCCCGCAGTCGCCGGGCCAGCAGGGGCTCGCCCACGGAATCCTCCACGAGAGCCGATTTTTGCAGCGCATAGACATAAAGCAAATTGTTAAGAGCTGAAACACCCGTTGCTCCATCGGGCGCGATGCCTGAAGACCACTCGGGCACCCAGTCCATAAACGACCATCCCGGCAGGTTTTCCAGCAAACCGTCCTTGTTCAAATAGGGTTCGAATTGTTCAAGCATGGAACGCAAACCGAGGACGCGCGCTTTGACAAACGCGGGATCGTTCCGCCAGTAAGTGTAGTCGCAGAGCATCAGTGCCCAGATCAGGGAAAAAGTGGACGATTGTTGCGGCAGGAAAGAGGGATACCGTTCGTTGACGAAACCCGAATTGCGACGCGAAAAATCAAGCAACTCGATGGCGCGCTTGGCCAGCCGGTCATCTCGAGTGATGGCATAAGTGGCGAGCAATTCCAGCCGGGTATCGCCGTCATATTGCAATTCCTCGTAATAAGGGCAATCCATGAAAGTCTCGTGTGAACACATCTGAAGGCCGCGCGTTGCCAGCCGTATGACTCCGGCCAGTTCTGGATCGCCGTCGTCGAAACGGCTCTCGTTCTCCACTGGATAGCGGCTCTCATCGAGTGCGAGCCGTTCGATGGTCAGCGGTTCGGAGGCCGTCTTGATGGAAATCAGGCACCAGCGTCCGGCGCGCCACCACAAAGTGCTGAACTTTTGGTGCGCATCACCTCCGGGCAGAAAGGTATCGGTCATGCCGTGGAAAGTTTTCCCGATGAACTCGTCGCGCTGGCCCTTCGCGTCGGGATCGTTGGTCAGGTAAAGGGACTCGGCCCAGCTCCACGTGATTTTTGAACCTTTTCCACCGCTAACCTCGCACAAAGGATAGGCGCAATAGTAATCATCCAGGTCCCATAGCAGGAATTGCTCGGAATTGGCCGGCACCACTATCGGCGTCTCGCCATCAATGAGCGCCTGCCATTGAGGCAGGTTTGGATTTCGCGCTTGTTCCGCGCTCACGGGATTGTCGGGCCCGAGCGAGCCGCTGCCCAACGCCATGGCCCGGCCGGTATTGAATTCACGGTCCAACTGATCAGGCAGCGTAGTCGGGAAAAGTTTCCAACCCGCGGTGGTTTCACCCCAGATGTTGCCTGGCTTGGGCGGTGCGCGGACGACAATGGCCGCGACATAGGCGCCTTCCTTCCATTGCGCGCCACAGTCACGGGCAGTCAATTGCGCGCCGACATAACCAACGCCGGGGGTGAAGTCGTAACCCTGGAGCCGGGCCACTTTCCAGGCCGCTTTCCCAGTGGTAAGTTCCTTGTCATACTCTCCCTCAGCTTTCAGGATAAAACCGCCGCGCCACGATAACTGGGCCACGGGTTCATGGGGGCCGATGCTCCAGACCACCGCTTCGAGGCGGTGCGTCCCGGGCGCGAGTTGAATGTCATAGGTGGAGTAACACCAATGTTCCACGTCAGACCTGTCCGGTCCTCTTGCAATGCGCTGGCCATCCAGGAAAAGCTCAAAACGATCATCGGCACTGACGTGGATGCGCAGGGGCGAGGTGGTGGCTTCGAACTGCCGGCGAAAACGCAGCAAAACGGGTTTGCTCCATCCGCCGGCGAAAAAGTCCGCGTACCGAGCGGCCGGGTTTCCGAAGTCCGGATGCCAAATCCATGCCGCATCATCAATGGGTTGTACCGGCACCATTCCGGTATTGCCCATTTGCAGGCGGGGTGTGAAAAACACTTTCTTTACGAAAGGCGTATCACTCTCTCCACTTGCTTTGGAGACTATTGGCAGGGCGATTGCCAGTGCCAGCCAGAGACCAAAGATCAACTTGGACATCATTTGTTTTTCCCCAAAAAGATTTTAACGACAATGGCATAATTGACCGGATAAAATAAAGGTAAAAGGTCAACCCCGAATGGCACTTGGCAAGGCCCAATAAATTCGAATATTCTCAAGAAACTGACCTGAGCCGGAACGTCAGCCCAATGTCACGCAAAGCTCGCCAAGGCCGCAAAGGAATGGGGCCCCGATTTTCTGCTTTCTGCTTGTTGCTCTATTTTGGCGAAGTGCGGCTTAAGCATGGCATCGAACGGATCGTCAACGGACTGCCCGACGAAAAACGACAATACTTTCTTTGCGACCTTCGCGGGTTTTGCGTGAGGCCGTTTTCCAACTGAATCGTCCTGGCCAAAGACATTATGTGCAATGTCCCTATTTCTGCCTGCCGGATTGCCTTTCTTGCCCTTTTACTCCGTTCGGTTAGGCTCATCGCTGGTGAGCACGTCAAACCAAACTGCTCCGACGAATCCGCGTTCAATGCTGGGCACCGCGACGCCACGCACAGTTTTTGCCACCACTCGCTGGTCGATCGTGCTGGCGGCAGGACACGGCGATACCACCCACGCCGGCGCGGCGCTGGAAAAACTTTGCCGCACTTATTGGTATCCGCTCTACGCCTACGTGCGCCGCCGCGGTCATTCACCCGAAGACGCCCAGGACCTTACCCAGGAATTTTTCGCGCAATTGCTCGAACGCCAATCGCTGGCCGTCGCCGATCCCCATCTGGGAAGGTTCCGCTCCTTCCTTTTGGGCGCGATGAACCATTTTCTTGCA
>JASHVW010000228.1 GCA_030044395.1 Verrucomicrobiia bacterium | reverse complement strand
ATGAACACGGATCCCGCAGAGCGCATCAGCGTCAAGTTAAGCATTGCACCGCTCTGTGTCTTTGATTGCCCGCGCAAACCGACGGACGGTAACGCTAACTCTCTGCGAAGCAGCATACTCAAAGCCCTGCAAGGGCGGCCGATGGTAGCCCGAAAGCCTGAATCAGTCGCAAAGCCACTCCGCATATCCAGGCATGTCCTCGTCCCCTTCCTTCTCCAGGGGGAGATATTCCCTCGCCCGCGGGAGCGGGGGAGGGTGGCCGAAGGCCGGGTGAGGGCCGTCCGGGAAAAACTGTTTCCCTTGCGCCGGATGAGGGCGGGCTATAAAAATACCCTCCATTTCAAATCCACTACGCCCAAAACTCCGTAGGGGGTGACCGATCGTAGCCCAAGGCAAGCATTGCCAGGCCGAGGTTCAGCCTGCGAGTGCCGCCCCGGGTAAGAATCCCCAACATTCAGCCGCCATTTGCGGGCCTGTCCACCGTAGCTTCTGAGCGAAGGTGGAAGCCGCGCGATTGCGCCAGTCTGATCTGCGGCCTTCGGCCAGACTATTGCGCCCGGACGCGACTGGAATGATTCGCCTTAGCTTGACGTCTATGTGCTAAAGCGGGGTGTTAATGATACCGATGGCCAAGGTCCTCAGATTTTGAGCTGCGCCCAGTATATTGTCCCCTTTTGCATTCTGCGGGCGTATATGAGTAAATGTTGCCGATGGAAGACATGGCGTTATTGCGCGATTATGCGTCGGCACGATCCGAATCCGCCTTTGCAACACTGGTGGAGCGCCACGTTGGCTTGGTCTATTCCGCCGCGCTGCGCCAGTTGCAAGATGCGCATCTGGCCGAGGATGTAACCCAGGCGGTCTTCGTCATCCTTGCGCGCAAAGCCGGCCACTTGTCCCAAAACACGGTGTTGGCCGGCTGGCTGCTTAAAGCCACCCGCTATGCGGCAAACACCCAAATCCGAAGCGCCTTCCGCCGCTCGCAACGCGAACAGGAAGCCTATATGCAATCCACTTTAAACGAATCATCGGCGGCGGTTTGGGACCAACTGGCGCCGTTATTGGATGAGGCCATGGCGTCTCTGGGCGAAACCGACCGCAATGTGATTGCGTTGCGTTTCTTTGAGAAAAAGACCGCGCTTGAAATCGCCCTCGCATTGAAGTTGAACGAGGAAGCCGCGAAGAAGCGGGTGGCGCGCGCTCTGGAAAAATTGCAGAGATTTTTCTTCAAACGCGGTGTGACTTCCACGGCGGAAACAATTGCCGAAACTATTTCCGCCAATTCCGTCCAAGCCGCGCCGCTGGCGCTGGCAAAATCTGTGACGGCTGTGGCGATTGCCAAAGGCGCGGTGGCATCCACTTCGACCCTAGCCCTCGTGAAAGGAGCATTGAAAGTTATGGCATGGACAAAAGCGAAAACAGCGATGGTCATTGGTGCGGTGGCTGTTCTTACACTGAGCACCACTGCGGTCATTGATTACAAAATATCTGCCGAACCTTCTTATGACGGCAAGACTGTCACCGAGTGGTTGGACAACTTGACAGTCTATAAAGAGCAATGGATTACTTTTGTGGATGCGCGCGAAATGATCCCACATTACCCCACTCCAGAAATGATGGCTGACGATCCCGCCTTCCGTGCGTTGATGAAAATCGGTCCCAAAGCCATACCCATCCTGGTTCAATGCATCGAAGACCGGGCGGACTGGCCCCCGCAAGTCGGGCGTGCCGAGCGGATAAAACGTTGGCTGGAATGGAAACGGAGCCAATTACGAAATCCTCATCTTCCTCCAAATGTGCTATCCCAGTTGGCTCCCATGGAGTTTGCCTCGTGGCAAGAAGTGCGTAAAAATGCGGCTGGATTTATGTTGCTCGCATTGGGCACAAATGAAAACGGCGGCTTCATCCGCTTTGCAGAGACATACGCCGAGGCGCCAAAGCACCAAACCATTTATGGAACAGAAATAAATGGCTCACCCATCGGCGTAATTCCGCAGTTCATCATTGCGTCGGCCAAATCCGCGCTGCCGGACCGTCGAGGTGAGATTATTAACGGAATTCTGCAAGGTCTCCAGCACACCAACGCATGGTGCCGAGTGGTATCACTCGAGTGTATGAATCAATTTCCAGAAGAACTGGGAAGGTGGAAAGAGCGTTTGCTGGAATTGGCGCAGGATAGAGATCCTCTGGTGCAAGAGGCGGCGCTTGGCAATTTAATGATGATCGCCCAAAACAAGGAAGAACTGAAAATTATTCCGGCGGCTGAGATTCATGAGGTCGCTGAGGACGTCCTTGCTGATCCTGAGACTTCCAAACGAATCCGCGATCTTGCCGAGACTGTTCGTTCACTCTCAACACGAGACCTTTCAGGCCAAAAAGCGGAGTGATTCTCAAGCGGGTATCCGTGTCCATCCGTGTTCATCCGTGGTTGAAAAGATGCCGCATCAATACATGATAGACATCCGTTGATTCAATTTCTTTGGCGGCCAACAGCTCGGGGCGCTGGAGGATGATGACCGGCCAATCCTTTTTGTCCGCCGGACGCCGGCCATGCGAGCCTTTCACCAGGTTCGCATCCAATGGAATCACATCCATCAGCATCCGAAAGCCCAACCGTTTTTGCAACAAGCGCCACGCAATTTTCAGTTTTGCCGATGGAATTTTGGGGTCGAGAAACAGCTCCACCGGGTCGTAGCCGGGCTTGCGATGAATGTCCACCGTGCGCGCAAAATCCGGCGCTCGCGCGTCATCGAGCCAGTAATAATACGTGAACCAGGCGTTTTCCGGAGCGACCGCGATGAGGTCGCCGGCGCGAGGGTGGTCAATGCCTGCGGCAGCCTTTTCCCTGGCGCCGAGGACCGTCACGTCCACGCCGATTTGTTTTTCCAGCACATCGCGCACTTTTGACTCGAGCGATCGGTCGTTCAAATAGATATGCGCGACCTGATGGTCGGCAACGGCGAA
>JASHVW010000227.1 GCA_030044395.1 Verrucomicrobiia bacterium | reverse complement strand
TGGTCAACGATACAGAGAAAGAGACTGTACCCTGGACGATGTTATTGGGAACCAGCGAGATGGCGATGGTCTGGGAATTTTGACCGTTTCCAAAGCCGACCGGTATTGGATTTTCGGGAGGATTGACGTAATTAAGGCCCGGCTGCGCAGTGCCCGGGGTCACCTCAAGGTCAACTGAGACGGCACCAGTGGTGCCGTTTGTGCGAACGACGGTGACGTAGGCATTGGCGTCGGTCTTATTGGCGAAATAACTGTTGGTGCTCAAGGCCAAATATCCTGGCGCAGGCGTGGTATCAATGATGGTCAAGACGCCGTTGGATTGAGACAACAAAGTGGTACCGGTGGCATTGGTCAACGCCAGGTCAACGGTGCGATTGCCCTCGACGAGATTATTATTGGTGATGCCCACCTGCACCGTCACTTCCGAGACGCCCGGGGCGAACGTGACGAGTTCATTGGTGGGGTTATAATCCAGGCCGATGACGGCGGTGCCGTTGGTAGTCGTGTAGAAATCAACGGAAGCGGTCCCGTTGGTGCTGCCCTGGCGAATAATCTGAATATTGGCCAACTCGCCCGGCGTGTCTTTATCCACTGTGTAATACGGCGGGGAAAGAAAACTCACGCCACTATTGTCGTTGATGATGGACAGGATGGCGGAAGGTTGACTGCCGAGCGGGGCGTTGGCCAACTCCAGACCTACAATCAGGTTGGTCGTTGAAAAACCACCGTTGTTAAACACGGGAACGGTGACAGTTTCGAAAACTGCGCCTGGCGGGAAGGCGACGATTTCATTGGTGCCCTGGTAGTTGACGCCATTGGTTGCGGCGTTGATGGCGGGGAGATTCGTGGTATAAAAGTCAACGAGGGTGTCGCTCGAACCGTCGGCATTGGTGCCGCTGGTGCCGCCGGTGCGCTGGATGGTGATCACGGCAAAGCCGCCGTTTTGCTGGACGGAATAAGCCGGCGCCGTGAACTCAAATTCACCCGAGCCGGTCTCCGAACCGCCGTAAATTTCGGCGATATTTCCGGCGGCCTGTCCGTCATACGAGCTGAATGTGCCGCCGATAAAGATGTCGTTGTTGGTAGCCTGGATGGCCAGGGTGTCCACGTCACCGTTCGCGCCGGCGCCAAAGTTAATGGTCGGGTCGGTCGCGCCGGAGGGGAGCAATCGGGTAACATGGTCACGCACGATACCGTCGAACAGAGTGAACTGCCCGGCAACCATGATGCGGGTGTCCGGCTGGACGGCGATGGCCTGCACGATGCCATTGGCGCCGGTTCCGGTGGCGGTGGCGAAGCTGGTATCCACGGAACCGTCAGTATTCAAGCGCGCGAGGCAACTGGCGATCGTGCCGTTGACGTTGGTGAAATTGCCACCAATGAGGACTCTATCGTCAATTTGGACCGTCAAGGCGTTGACGGCGCCATCCGGCCCGGCGCCCAGTCCGGCAGTGTAATTGGTGTCGAGCGAGCCGTCTGAGTTCAAGCGCACCAGATTATTGACGGGTGTGCCATCAAAATGCTGGAAGGCGCCGCCGACGAGGACCTTGCCCCAATATATCGAATTGGTCGGATAAACGGCGATGGCATCCACGGGACCATCGAAGCCCGAGCCGATATTAAAGCTGTAATCCACGGTGCCGTTGTTGTTCAAGCGCTCGAGGCTGGGGCTGGTTACGCCATTGAAGGAGGTGAAGGCGCCGCCGACGTAAACGTTCCGCACCAGATTGGTACCGGAGACGGCGAATGACTCGGCGACGGCGTTGACGACGGCGTTGGCGCCGCCGCCCGGGTTAAAGCTGGAGTCAACCGAGCCGTCGGACATCAGGCGCGCGATAAAGTAGCGGTTTTGGCCATTCACGGAAGTGAAGGCGCCGCCGATAAGAACGCGACCGGCGTCCGAGAGGGTGGTCTGGCAGACAATGGAATTGACGGCCGCATTTGCGCCGGAGAGGCCATCTAAAAAGGCAGTGTCGAGCGAGCCTTCAGTATTGAGGCGGGCAATGCGGTTGATCACGGTGGTACCGACGGCGGTAAAATTACCCGCGGCGAGAATCTGGCCATTGGGCTGCAAGGCGAGGGAGTAGATGCTACCGTTCATGCCGGGGCAATTGAAAGTGCCGTTGGGGGAGCCTGGCGGTTGATTATAGGACTGAACATCGAGCAGATTAACCCAGGCGTTGGACATGGAGCCCAGCGCGGCGTTGACGGGATTTGAAAGGGCGACAGTAAAATAGAAATTGGGCGGACCGACGACACCGTCGTTGACAACCGGGACGGTGATATTGGCGGCGATCTGGCCCGGAGCGAAAACGAGGGTGCCGCTGGTCGCGATGTAATTGGTGACGGCGCCATGGTCGGTGTTGGCGATGGCCGTGCCGTCCACGGTGGTGTAGTTAACGGACGCTGTTCCCACCAGGCCGCCGGTGCGGAGGACGGTGAGCGTGGCGTAACCTCCGTTTTCGTTAACCAGATAATTCGTCGGGGCAAACTGGAGAGTTCCGTAGCTATTGTTGTTGGTGATGACGAGGACGGCATTGGAGATGATTCCCATCATGGCTGGGTCATTGGAGTTGCTTAACATGGGATTGAACAGTTTGACTCCGAACTGTTTGGCGCCGCCGACCGTTTGGGTGGGCAACAGCGGGATGGAGATTATTCTGGGCGAGACATCGCCACTATTCCAGCTCAGGGTGTTGGTGGAACCAACGTAGTCCACGCCGTTGGTGGCCCCGTTTGGTCCAACGCCATTGGTGGTGGCGTATTGGACCGTCACATAACCCAGACTGCCGACGATGCGGTTGACGATAAAATTCAAGACGCCGGAAACGGTGGTGCCGCCGAAGTTCGTCGCCGCCAGGGTCACGTAGCCCGGGAAGTTTGGATTAATGATGCGGAGGACGGCATTGGAGATGCCGAAGGTGGCACCGGGAGTTGTTCCCAGGGTGGACAAAGCCAGATTGATGGTCTTTTCCACATTGGTCACGTAGCTGTTGTTCAGGATGGTGACGTCAAAATTCGTCGTTATGATGCCGGTGTTGAAAACGACGGTCTGGTTGGTGATGCCGCGGTAATCCACGCCGACGATGGCGGTGCCATTTGTGGCCCAGGCGCGCATTGAAACGACGCCGAAGGTGCCGTTGCTGCGAACCAGGGTGATGGGCGTCAACGAATTGGTGGCGATGTAGTTGGTGGAAATAAAACCAAATTGACCCGGATAGGTGGTGTCATCAATCAAGGTCAACGGAGCCGAGGAAGCCCCGAGGGCGGCGCTGACCGGAATATTCTCGCCGCCGAGATAGAACGTGTCCGCGCTGCTGGGATTGGCCAGTTGCAGTTGCGCGTCCAGATTTCCGGGATTTGCCTGGTTGGCGATAATGCTGACTTCAACGTTGGCGAGATCGCCGATGGGGGCGTCCCCCAGCGTCAGACTCTCTCCGACCGAGTCGAGCAACGGAGCTTCTCCGCTGACGCCCCAAAGTCCGTCTTCACGCATGAGCGTATCATTCGCAGTGAGGTAATCCCACGCGACCCAAAAGAGCGGCTCGGCGGATTGATAGTTGTAGTCATGACCGGCCTGGGCCAGTTCGGGCTGGACCAAGAAATTGGCGGAGATGGGACCGAGGGTTCCGTTGGTGCGAACCAGGGCGACGGTCAGGGGCGACGAGCTTTTGTCCTGGGAAATGCTGGTTTGAGCAAAGCTGATGTTACCGGGCCCGTGCGTGGATCCGCCAATCAAGCGAGCAAAACCGATGCGATTGCGGAAGCCGTCGCGAGCTTTCGGTTCCACCCAAAGATTTGTATCGGCGAAGCTGTCAAGGTCCCCTTCTTCCGGCAATTGCAGGTTTGCGTCCATCAAGTTGGCGACATCGGCGCTGGCTTCACCGCCGCCGACCTGGAGGAAGGAGCCGCCAATGAGAACACCCGTGTTATATTGAACGGCAGAGGCAAAAATCGCGGGCGAATCATAAGAAAAGATTTTCTTCAATCCGGCGAATTGGTTGTAAGCGGTGTCCATGAAGGTGGTGTCCACGGTGCCGTTGGGATACAAGCGGGTAAAGCCGCGGCGATGGGTGCCGTTAAACGAGTCAAACGCGCCACCGACATAGGTGGTGCCGTCCCAATAGGAATTGATGCTGTAAACGACGTTGTCGGCGCCAGTGCCGTCGAAGAAATTGGGGTCGGTTGAGCCGTCGGGATTGAAACGGGTGATATAGCCGGCGGACGCGCCGTTGACGGCCGTGAATTCGCCGCCGGCGACAATTTCGTTATCGAGTTGCCAGCCCATGGCGTGAACGATGCCATTGAATCCGGTTCCCGGATCAAACGTGGTGTCCAACGTGCCGTTGGTTTCCAACCGGGCGATATCACTATATTCCTGGCCGGCGACGGAGAAATTGCCGCCAACCATGATCTCGTCCGAAGATTGATTCACATTGACAACCGCCTGGTAATTCCATAGAGCGGTATAATTGACATTGCCTTGATTCATCACAATGGTGAGAAGATTTGCGTTCAGCCCTCCAGT
>JASHVW010000226.1 GCA_030044395.1 Verrucomicrobiia bacterium | reverse complement strand
GATTATGTTCACCTTTATATATTTTCTATTGTTCACCGTGTTCATCTATTTGCTCAACCATAAAATCCAGCACGGCCCGCATGAAGAAGATTTGATCCCGGCGGGAAAATTGGCCCTGCCCGATCAATTGACCCACCACAAACAGGCATGACCTCAAATCTCAATACCATCTGGTTCATTTTGGTCGGCATTCTGTTTGCCGGGTATGCCGTATTGGATGGCTTTGACCTGGGGATTGGCGCGCTCCATTTGTTCACCAAAAAGGACGAAGAACGGCGCGTCATGCTCAACGCCATCGGCCCGGTCTGGGACGGCAACGAAGTCTGGCTGGTCACCGGCGGTGGCGCCCTCTTCGCCGCCTTTCCAAACGTCTATGCCACCGTGTTCTCCGGTTTTTATCTCGCCTTCGTCCTCCTCCTTTTCGCGCTGATCTTCCGCGCCGTCGCCATCGAATTTCGCAGCAAACAGCCGATGTACTGGTGGCGCCAGATGTGGGACATCGGGTTCGCCGCCGGCAGCATTTTGTCCGCGCTGCTCATTGGCGTGGCGATGGGCAACATCGCCCAGGGAATTCCGATTGACGCCAACGGCGAGTTTGCCGGCACCTTCCTGGGCCTCCTCACACCGTATCCGATTTTGCTCGGGGTCACCACCGTGGCGCTCTTCATGATGCACGGCGCCATTTACGGCTTGATGAAAACTGAGGGCGAATTGCACGACAAACTCCGTCGTTGGGCGATGAATGCCATCATCTTCTTTGTTATCTGTGCCGCGATCACCACCATGGTCACGCTCCTTTACGTCCCACACATGGCCGCGCGCGTAAAAGATCATCCGTGGCTGTTCAGCATCGCCGTCGCAAACATGCTCGCCATCGCCAACATTCCCCGCGAATTTTATCATGGCCGCGACTGGTACGCGTTCCTTTCCTCCTGCGCCACCATGTTGACGCTCATGGCCCTGTTTGGCATTGATCAATATCCGTATATGGTCTATAGCCAGCCAAATCCGGAAAATTCGCTCACTATCATCAATGCGGCGTCTTCGCAAAAAACCCTCGGCATCATGCTCGTCATTGCCGGAATCGGCGTTCCCGCCGTCCTCGCCTATACCACCTGCATCTATTGGATCTTCCGCGGCAAAGTGAAGATGGACCGGATGAGTTATTGAGATTTTCTATCCCGCCTCCCTCGGCCGTTTTACCGTCACTTCAATCTCACCCCTGTTCTTGGCGATCGTGTTTGCGGGCAAAATGCCGCGCCAGAAGACGTTCGGGTAAATGACCGCCCCCCGACCAACGATGCTGCCGGGATTCAGCACGGCGTTGCAGCCCACTTCCGCGCCGTCTCCGACCAGCGCTCCGAATTTGCGCAGGCCCGTGTCAAACGGCGCGCCCTCCTTTTCCACGGTCACGTTGCCAGGCAGCATTTTGACATTGGATATTTTCACCCCCGCCCCCAGGTGCGCCTTGTGGCCAAGAATGGAATCGCCGATGTAGTTGAAATGCGGGGCTTGCGCCCCGTTCAACAGCAGGGCGTTCTTAACTTCGGAGGAGTTGCCCACCACACAGCCGTCGCCAATGACCACGTTTTCGCGAAGGTAGGCGTTATGCCGGATTTGGCAATTGCGCCCGATGATGGCCGGGCCTTTAATCATGACGCCGTCCTCCACGATGGTGCCTTCACCGATGAAAACCTTTTCGCCGATGTAAGCGCGGCCTTCGCATTGATTCCGCAAATCCGGTTTCAGGTTCGCGGCAATGTACCCTTCAATTTTCTTCAACGCTTCCCAGGCATACGCGCACCCGTCAAAAATCCCCGCATGTTCGGTCTGGATTAAATCAAACAGATCGGCTGGTTTGAACATGGCGGCAGGTTAATGAAGGTAGAAGGAAGAGGGAAGAAGGAAGGGTCACGCCGGTTGGGCCACCCTCAGCCGGTTCAACACCGCCCGCAGTTCGCCCGTGCGCGGCGGTTTGCTGAGCACCGCATCCACATTCTCGGGCTTCTCACCATCTTCATTGATGAGTGCTCCCCAGCCGGTGAGCAACACGATGGGCGTTTCCGGCGATTCGTTTTTCATGATTTTGGCGACCTGCCGGCCGTCCATGTACGGCATTCCCAAATCCGTAATCACCACGTCAAACGGGCGCCCGCGGTCGCGCGCCACCCGGAATTGATCGAGGCCCGATTGCCCGTTATCGCTCAATTCCACCTGGTGGCCGTCGCGTTCGAGCATTTCCTTGACGAGTTCGCGCAACAGCGGCTCGTCGTCAATGCAAAGAATCCGAAGCGGTTCGCCGGCGGCCTCATCGGTTTCTACCGTCCGGATGGCAAGACTGTCCCGCACGGGAAATAAGAGGCGAAAGGTCGTGCCTTTGCCGGGTTTGCTTTTGATCTCGATGTTCCCCTCGTGGCGTTGCACGACGCCATAGACCATGGCAAGGCCGAGGCCGGTGCCACGCTTGCCCTTGGTCGAAAAGAAAGGCTCCAGGCATCGTTTGCGCGTTTCTTCGTTCATGCCAATGCCGGTGTCGCTAATGTCCACCACCACCTGTCTAGAACCGTTCTTGCCATTCACGGCGGTTCGCATGGTGATTTTTCCTCCGGCGGGCATGGCATCCACCGCATTCAGCATCAGATTCGTAAAAGCCTCGCGAATTTCGCTCTCGTTGCCGGCCGTCGGCGGGACGTCCGGCGCCAGCTCCGTTTGGACTTCAATCGTTATCCCATTCGATTGCGGAATGTCCCGCCAGCGCGGGCGGGTCATATCCACCACCTGCTCGACCATGCGGTTGAAATTGAGCAACTGCAGCGGCTCCTCGTCTTCGTGCTTGCGGTAAAATTCCCGCAGCCGGGCGATGATGTGGGCGATGTCATGGCCGGCGGTGCCGATGTAATCCAAATAACGCTTTCCCTTCTGGTCCAGACCAAAATCGCCTTTGATCAGCAGTTCGGAAAACCCGACGATCGGCGACAGCGCATTGTTGACGTCGTGGGCGATACCGCTGGCCATTTGTCCGAGCGCCTTGAGCCGTTCCTGTTTGAGCACGGTTGCCTGGGTCTGGCGCAATTCGTTGTAGGCGTCTGCCAATTCCTTGTGCAATTTGGCCTGGCGCGCAGCCAGGGCCACGTGGTCGCTCAACATCCGCAGAAATTCGCAGTCGCCGCTGCTGAAGCCATAGTCCTGCAACCGGGCGCAAATAATCACCCCAAAAAGCCTTTCCTCCACGATCATCGGCACCGCGGCAACCGAACGCCAGCCGCGCGCCGCAAGCCTTTCTGTAAAGTCCGAAGCCGCTTTGAGCGTGTCCGGAAGATAAACCGTCTGTCCTTTCTCACAGGGTCCAAAATCCGTTTCCGCCAGCGCCAGCGTGCTGCCTTCGCGAATGTCAAACTGCCCGGCCAACGAGCTGTTTTTGATATGGAGCGCCGCCACGTTCAAGGCCTGAGATTTGGCGTCATACAAGCCTACCAACCCCAGGTCCAGTCCCAAGTGGCCCTCCAATTCACGCAGGACAACATGGAAAATGCTGTCGGTCTCCTGCCGTTCGGAAACGGCATGGGTGATCTGGTTCAGCAGGCTCAGGCGGACAAATTGCTGGCGCAGCGCGGACTCCGTGCGCTTGCGCTCGGCAATTTCCGCACTCAAATCCTGCGTGCGTTCCTTGACACGCGCCTCCAATTCGTCGTGCGCCTTCTGCAATTCATCGTCGCGCCGTTGGATTTGGGCCAGCATTTCGTTGAAATCGTCAATCAATTGGCCGGTTTCATCCCCGCCATGTTTGGTCGCCCGGGCGGAATAATTTTTCTCGGAGGCGATGGTTCGGGTGGTTTGAGCCAGAGCGAGAATGGGTTTGGAAATGACCCGTTGGAGCCGATTGGCGAAAAAAAGTGTAATGAGCAACGAAACCAGTCCCAAGAGCACGACAATTCCCAAGTCGCTTCTGAATCGTTGCTGGAGTTCCAGCAAATCGGATTCGATATACAAAGTTCCCTCAAGGTCCTCGGCGGCGTAAATATTATGGAAGATTTTCAGCCCGTTTTGCGTGAATTGAGGGACATCTGATTTCGTCGGAATGGCAATCCGCTTGGGCATTTGAGGCGAACCGTATCGCGCAAAAAAATTTCCGTCCTTGTCGTATAACACGGCGCTGACGATGTTTGTTTTAAATCTGAGCGCGCTGAGGGTGTCCGATGCGACTTTGGTATCTTGATATATTAGCGCGGCCTTGCTGCGGTCGCCGATGAGATCTGCCAGCGTCTTAATGTCACTCGTCATCCTGTGCCGGACGCTGTGTTGATCGTATATCAAATGAACCGTGGAGTCCAGCAACAGCGCTACCGCGCTGGTAACCATGATGATTACCGTAAGCTTTAGCTTGATCGGGATGTCCTGAAATTTGCGCACGTTCCTTCGCACCTGTATGATGCAATGGCCGTAACTTATA
>JASHVW010000225.1 GCA_030044395.1 Verrucomicrobiia bacterium | reverse complement strand
GCTTGCCGTCCAATTCGAGGCAGACAATTCCGATCTCGTCCGTCACGCTGGCCTGCCGGATATTGGTGACAACTTTGAACTTGCGGCCGATTTCCCAGATAAACGGCTTTTTGATGAGACGCGGCGGATACATTAGCCACAATCGTTGTTGGGTGGGGCTGGTTGGCTTCGTCACCGGCAATTTTTTTGGGGAGGTTTTTGGCATGAAGAAGAAAATGATGATGACAATTTACGATGAGTGTGGCTTCAACCCCCCGCAATGGCGGGAATGATACTGACTTCGTCACCGTCTTTCAGCGGGGTTTCGCGGTTTTTTAGGAAGCGGATGTCTTCCTCGTTGACATAGACGTTGACGAAACGGCGCACTTCGCCTCTTTCGTCCACCAACCGCTCGGCAATGCCCGGAAAGCGCGATTGCAATTCGGCGATGGCCTCGCCAACCGTCGGCGCGTTCACTTCCACCAGCTCTTCGTTATTGGTGAGCTTGCGGAGCGGCGTTGGGATCCTGATTTTTTTTGGCATACGTTCGTAAATCTTAATCGTCTTTTGGGTAAAATCAATCGGGGAATGTCATATCCTTGCTTCCGGAAACCGTTCCAGAATTTGCCTTCGCAGGTCTTTTTCATCATCCGGTTGATAACGCCGGCGCGGAATCATTCGTTGCACGGCGTCCAGTAATTCCATCCAATCTTCGAGAGGCGGTTCAGGGACTGCCTGCCAGACCTCGAACCGCTTCTCGCGCTGGAAGAATTTCCAATCCCGTCCCACATGCCGGGCATAAACTTGCAATTTCACGCCCTCTTCCGTCACACGTTTCCAACTGATTTCGGCTTTTGGCATCAGGGTAAATCGAGACTGGCCACCGCCATGGCGGCAATTCCTTCCTCGCGGCCGATGAATCCCATTTGTTCGTTCGTCGTGGCTTTGATTCCGATACGCGCAAAGTTGATGTTCAACGCCGCGGCGATACACAATTTCATCTCACCGATATGCGGATAAATCTTCGGTTCCTGCGCCAGGATGGTGGCATCCACGTTGACCAGCCGGCCATTTCGCAGCGCAATCAGCCTGGCGGCCTCTTCAAGAAAGATCCTGCTGGGGGCGTTTTTCCAGCGCGGATCGGTATTGGGAAAGAAATGGCCAATGTCGGGCTCGCCCAGCGCTCCGAGCAACGCGTCGCAAATCGCATGCATCAGCGCGTCGGCGTCCGAATGGCCGTCGAGGCCCTTGGTATGCGGAATCTCCACGCCCCCGAGGATCAGTTTTCGTCCAGGGACGAGCGCATGAACGTCGTAGCCGATGCCAACGTGAACCATGCCAGGATTGTAAAAATTGGCCGCGCGAAAAGCGACGAAATAAGTGATTCAAACAACCTGGACGTGACATTTCGGCAAGGCATCGAGAAACGATTGGCCGTACTGCTTCGTCAAAATCCGGTTGTCCAAAACCGCGATGATGCCGGTGTCCGTTTTGGTGCGAATCAAGCGTCCGATCCCCTGGCGAAATTTCAAAATGGCTTCGGGCAGGGAAAACTCGTTAAAGGAGTTGCCGCCGCGGGCCTCAATCGCTTCGATGCGCGCCTCGATCAATGGATGATCGGGCACGGCAAACGGTAATCGCGTGATGATGACGTTTGACAGGGCCTCGCCGGGCACGTCCACCCCCTGCCAGAAACTGTCTGTGCCGAAGAGTACCGAATCAACGTCGTCCTTGAATTTCTCCAGCATGGTGGAGCGCGGCGTGCCGGTGCCCTGCACGAAGCAGGCGACGCCGAGCTTGTCAAAAAACGGCTGCATCGCTTCGCCGATTTCCTGCATGAGCCGGAAATTGGTAAAGAGCACAAACGCTTTGCCGTGTGTGATCGTCACGAAATGCTCGACCCAATGGACGAGGGCGTCACGATAACCGGCTTCCCGCGGGTCGGGTATTTTTTGGGCGACGAACAATTTCATCTGGCGTTCGTAGTCGAAAGGCGTGCCAACTTGCAGTTGAACGGCGGATTCAGCGCCGATGCGCGCGGCAAAATATGCCAACGGAGAGCGAAGGGGGCGAAGTTCCGAATCGCGGTGTGTAACGTCGGACTTTTTGGTCCGGGCATCCTTGCGGGCTCCGCCTTCCGAATTCCGGACCGCCAATGTGGCGCTCGTCATAATGATCGAGGTGTCGCTTTCAAAAAGCCGTCGGCGCAAAAAATCCGCGACGTCAATCGGGGCGGCGTTGAGTGAAATATTTTTATGGGCCTTGCCGCTGCGTTCCACCCAATAAACGTGTTGGTCCACGGTTTGATTCAAAAACATCGCCACTTCGTCGCGCAATTCCGCCAGCCGCCGGTTGCTTTCGACCAGCTCCTGCCCGAGGTCCTTGTCCTCGCTGAGCTTGATCAGTTCGCTGACCGCTTCGCGGAGCCGCTGGATGGGGAGGGTCACATTGTCCGGTACCAGTTCGGGGCGGCGGATGCGCAATTCGGTCCAGGAACGTTGGCGCTCGTTCAGCTTTCCGGCGAACCGCGATTGGCCGGTGGATTTTTGGATGTCCTCACAGGCCGCTTCGACATGCAAAAAAAATTTATCGGCTTCCTCCAAAATCTCGGCCACCAGCTTCTCGGCGGTTCCTTTGCGCAAGGCGCCCAAAAGACCCTTTTGTGCCCGCGGATTCCACAGGCGGTTCAGTGAATACCGGATTTGCCCGCTGGAAACGCTCAAGCCGATATGCCGGGAGGCCACCTGCTCGACCGTATGCGCCTCGTCAAAGATGACAAAATCATTTTTGAAGAGGATGCCGCCCTCCTGTTCTTCGTCAACGGTGCCCAGCAACGTGAAAAATAATGTGTGATTTAGAATCAAGACGTCGGAGGAAAGGATTTTTCGACGGGCCCGCTGATAAAAGCAAACGCCGTGATCTTTGGCGAAGTCGGACGGGAACCCGCAAATTTTTGGTGAACACAGCCCGCGCTCAGAGCAGACCTGCGCCCAAACCTTTGGGTCGGGCTCGATATCGAAATCGGAAAGGCTGCCGTCTTTTGTTGTTTTCGACCATTCGTAAACGCGGCTCAATTCCCGGGCCTCGGAAGAGGTGAAAAGGTTTCCGCTCAGTTGCATGGCTTTCTGCAAGCGGCGGGTGCAAAGATAATTTGCGCGGCCTTTGAGCATGGCAAAATTGAATTTGACCGGCGTTTGGAGAGTGCCCAGGACCTTGGCCAGCATGGGAAGGTCCTTTTCGACGAGCTGCTCCTGCAAATTGATGGTGTGGGTGGATATGACGGCTTTCTTATTGTGGGCAACGGCAAATAGGATTGCGGGAATCAAATAGGCAAGCGATTTGCCGACCCCGGTGCCGGCTTCGACCGCCAGATGCCCGCCGCTTTGCAATGCCCGAGCTACCGCGACGGCCATTTGCTGCTGTTGGGGACGAAATTCGAAGTTTTTCGCCCGCGATAATGTGCCGTTCGGCGAAAAAATTTCCTCGACCTGTGAAATCAAATCGCTGCCGATGGGCTGGTTTTCGACCACTGCAATCATTCGTGCTCATTATGCGGTCGAAAGCGGTGTCTTGCGAGGATGTTTTGGAGCGGCGCGCGTATTTATTTGGTTGAGTGACAGAATTTTTATGACAAATTCCGCACGAAGTGATTATCAAAAACAATTGTCAAAATTCCGCGATCGGGGTTTGGCGCGGGCCGGTGATTTGAAACCCAAATTGCTCATCGTGGAATTGTGGGGGTTGGGCGATTTGGTCATTGCCACGCCGTTTCTCCGCGCTGCCGCCAGCCAATTCGAGGTGACCCTGCTGGCCAAACCTTACGCGCTGGATTTGCAGCGCCGCCTTTGGCAGGGGATCCGCGTGGTCCCCTTCATAGCGCCCTGGACGGCATTCAAAAACAAATACCGGATTTGGCGCTGGCCGCTGCCGGAAATGATCCGATTACATGGGCAATTGGCCGCCGAGCGCTTTGACGCCGGGGTTTCCGCCCGCTGGGACCCGCGCGATCATTTGTTGCTCAATCTCCTGGGCGTAAAAAAGAGGATTGGCTTTCCCCGGATGCGCAGCGGAATTTTTTTAACCGATGCCCTGGCTCGTCCCCGGCCCGAAGCGCATCGCTACGAATCGTGGCGGGCCATCGGCGGCGCTCTGGGGATGGAATTGCCGGCGCGCGAACAAATTATGATTCCCGGTGCCGCGCAAAACGGCAAAACCGTTTTGATCCACTCCGGCGCGGCGCAAATGGTGCGGATTTGGCCGTTGGAATATTACCACGGTATTGCGTCGCGTTTGCGGCAAAAAGGTTTTCAGGTGCAAATCACTTGCGACGCCGGGCAACGCGAATGGTGGCTGCGAGTCGGGGAAAATGGTGTGGCTACGCCGGCTACGGTGGGGGAACTAATTGCATTGACTGACCGCGCCGCCGCCTTTATTGGCAATGATTCTGGCCCTGGCCATCTGGCCGCATTTTGTGGGGTGCCGACCTTTACCCTGTTTGGGCCGCAGTTGCCCGAATGGTTCGCGCCGCTGCATCCGCGCGCGGAATGGATCGGGGGAAAGGCTTGCCCTTATTTGCCATGCTCGGATTATTGCCGTTTCCCTGAGCCGTTCTGCATCCGGAAAATCAGCGAGGAAGAAGCCTTTACACGAATTGAGAAATTTCTGGCCGTTCAAACGATAAAACCGGCGGCCTGTTGAAGGGAAAGCCCAAGGTTACCTCCGCTTCGTCATTTCGTCGTAAATCCACGCGTAAGTTTTTTCCATGCCTTTGTACAACGGCAGGTCGGGTTCCCATCCGAGTGTTTTCTTGATGAGAGCGTTATCACTGTTGCGGCCGTTGACGCCCTTGGGCGCGTCCAATTTATATTTCCGTTTCAATCTAATGCCGGCAATGTCTTCAACGATATCCACCAATTGATTGATGCTTACTTTTTCCGCGCTGCCGAGATTGATAGGAAACGTCACCTTGTCACTGCGGAAAATCTTTTCAATGCCTGTGATGCAGTCGTCAATATACATGAAGCTGCGTGTTTGATGGCCGTCGCCCCAAATCTCGATTTCATGCTTGCCCGAGAGTTTCGCTTCAATCACTTTCCGGCAAATCGCCGCGGGTGCCTTTTCACGCCCGCCATCGTAAGTCCCATGCGGTCCATAGACATTGTGGAAGCGCGCCACGCGCGTTGTGAGTTTGAAGTCCTCCGTAAAATGGCGGCACATACGCTCGCTGAAAAGTTTTTCCCAGCCGTAGCCATCT
>JASHVW010000224.1 GCA_030044395.1 Verrucomicrobiia bacterium | reverse complement strand
ATTCAAACTGCTCATTTCCGCAAACACCGGTATCGGTTCCGGCCGCGCAGCGGCGGCGTCAAACAACGCGCGGCCGGCGGCAAGTGAACCCGTAAAGCCTGCCGCTTTGGCCATCGGATGTTTTACCAGACCCATTCCGACGGTCTTCCCAAAACCGTGTAACATCGAAAAAACTCCCGCCGGCAAATCGCAGGCCTCGACCGCGCGGCGTATTGCCACCGCGGTCAGCTCCGACGTGCCCGGATGCCGTTCATGGGCCTTGACGATGACGGGATTCCCCACCGCCAGCGCCGACGCGGTATCCCCACCCGCAACCGAATACGCAAATGGAAAATTACTCGAACCAAAGACAATCACCGGGCCAATGGGAATAAGCATCCGGCGCAAATCCGGTTTGGGAACGGGCTGACGGTTGGGAACCGCCGTATCAATCCGCGCGTCCACCCAATGGCCCTCGCGGATAACTTGTGCAAACATCTTAAGTTGGCCGATTGTGCGCGCCCTCTCGCCAACCAGCCGCGCTTCAGGAAGCCCCGTCTCCTGGCATGCCCGCAAAATTAATTCATCGCCCAGCCCAATGATTTCATCAGCGATACGTTCCAGAAAGATGGCGCGCTGTTCAGGGGTTGTTCCCCGATATTTGTCGAAACCCGATTCGGCCAGTCGCATGGCCTCATTGACGTCCCGTTCTTCCGCAGCATGAAAATCAGGGGACAATCGCGAACTATCGGAAGGATTGGCGGCGTAAAAGGTCTCCTTGCCGCCGGAACTCAATCGGTCTCCAATAAAATTCTTTCCGTGCAGATTCATGGTTTACACTACTACCACCGGATTCTTGAGCAAACCGATTTCCGGAATTTCAATTTCAATGGCGTCGTTCTCCTGCAACGTGAAGGTGTCCGGAGGAACCACTCCGGTCCCGGTCAATAAAATCGCTCCATGGGAAAACTTTTGGCTGCGGAAAAGATAACCGGCCAGGGTTTCGAAATTGCGTTTGATTTGGCTGACGCTCGTTTCTCCAACAAAAACACGTTCCCCGCCGCGTTTTATCTCAATCTTGATTTTCCATTGGCGCGCTTCCGTTTCCGAAGCGCCTAGACATATCCACGGGCCAAGCGCGCAGGAGCGGTCATAGATTTTTGCCTGCGGCAGATACAAGAGATTCTCGCCTTCGATATCACGCGAACTCATGTCGTTGCCAATCGTATGGCCGACGATTTTGCCGCCGGAATTCATCACCAGCGCGAGTTCGGGCTCCGGCACATTCCATTTCGCATCGCGCCGGATGCCGACCGCTTCGCCGCTTCCTGTGACCTTCCCAGGCAATGATTTGAAGAAGATTTCTGGCCGTTCCGCGGCATACACCTTGTCGTATGCGTTGGCGCTGAAATCCGATTCCTCCATCCGCGCGGTCTTGCTGCGCAAATAAGTTACCCCCGCCGCCCAGACCTCCTGCTCTTCAACCGGCGCGAGTAATTTTACCGCTGATAAGGGAAATCGCGGCAGATCGGTCTTTGCAAGCTGCCTCAATTGCGCCATCGCGTCCCCGCCTTCAAGCAGCGGGAACATCCGCGTGAATCCGGCCGGTGTCAGGTCGAGCACGGACGCATCCTCGACCAGGCCGACGCGAACGTCATCCGTCGTATTTTGGAACCGGCAAAGTTTCATGGTTCATTCTGCCGCAGCCAATGGAATTGCTGGTGCTGTCTTTGGCAGCAAAAACGCAAGGACAACGCATGCCAGCATGCCGAAAGCAAGGACGATGAACGGCAGCGTGATGCTGTGGTACTCATTTTCCAGCCAACCGGTGATATACGGTCCGGCAAAACCGCCAAGATTCCCAAACGCATTGACCAGTCCAATGACGACGGCCGCAACGGTGCGCGGCAGGGTTTCGGCGGAGATGGCCCAGAAGGGAGCCATCGCCGCAAAAGGGCCGGGAATCGCCAGACACATGAAGGCATATGAAACCCAAAAATGGCCGCTCAAGACAACACTCAATATCAGGCTTGCCCCGCTCATCGCATAAACGGCCGCCACGTGGCCGCGGCGCTCATGCGTTTTGTCCGAATGCCGGGAATTCGCCACCATCACCATCATCGTCACGGCGTAGGGAATCGCAAAAAGAATCCCATACTGCAGCCCGTTAAAATCTCGGCCCTTCAGGTTATCCGTAAAAAAAGTCATGCACCCGTAGGCCGCGCAGTTATGCAAAAAGTAAAGCGCGATCATTATGAAAACAGATGGATGCGCCAGTCTCGGCCCCCACGAAATCTTTTGGGGAGATTCCAATTCATCGGCTTCGCTCTTCAAAATCGTTTCAACCTGTGCTCTTTCCCCGGGAGAAAGCCATTTCACCTCGCGCGGATAATCCCGGATGCAAAACCACCAGACCGGAAGCCAGATAAATGGCAAAATTCCCTCGAGGATCAGCATGAGTTGCCACCCATATTTTCCGAGCAGCCAGCCCGTCAGTGGCGCGGAGACGGCAACGGCGAGTGGTTGGCAAAGAAGCCAGTACGCATTGGCACGGGCGCGCTCGGACCGCGAAAACCAGTTCATCATCAGCACATACGTCGCCGGAAAAACCGCGCTTTCCGCCACGCCGAGGAAAAACCGCATCGCTTCGAATTCCCGAAAGGTCCTTGAAAAACCACAGCCAATGGCGAACAATCCCCACGCAATCAGGCACAGGCTGATCAGTTTCCGCGCGCTCCAACGCGAAGCGAGATAACCCCCGGGAACCTGCATCAGAACATAGCCGATGAAAAAAATCCCCGCCAATTGACCTTTCATTTGATCATTCATCGAGAGGTCAGGCATCAGCGACGATATCCTCGGATCAAGCGCAAGTGAAACGTTGGTGCGGTCCACATACGAGATTGTGTACATGAGGAGCGCCACGGGCAGTAGTCGCAGCCAGCGTTGTTGCGTCATAAATGGGTCCGTGATTTTCCGGCATGGCCGCCGAATGTCGAATCTAAATTCCAATGAACTTTAAAAATGAGACTAAGTGGCCTGAACCGTAAATACGATGGCGTTCGTTGCGTTGGCTTTGGCTGATGGCGAGGCGCATATCCGTAGCGATCTGCAACGAGCGGGCAACGACGTCAGAGGTCATAAAGACCAGCGAATTAGCCCAATTTTGAAAGCGAATTGGAATAAATTCAGTTTTCCTATCCGGCCGGACATGCTTCAATGGCCGCATGTCCGACAACGACCCCTTGGCATCTCTCCCGCAGGATATTTTCCAAGTCCGGACAAAATCACCCGGTCCGGCGGGAAGTTTGCCGTTCACCGAAGAAATGTTGTTGAACAGCCCCAGCGGCGATCTGTTCGGCCTGACGTTAAACGTCGGGATGGGCTGGAGACCGGACGAGGCGGGGCAACGACAGTTTCTTATTCTGAGTACGCAGGGTGGATTGCGCGCTCCGGACGGCAGGCCAGTCGCACTGGGTTATCACACTGGCCATTGGGAAATCGGATTATTGGTACAGGCCGCCGCCGAAGAATTTCGCAATCTGAAGACAATTCCATTCGCCGGATATTGCTCCGATCCGTGTGATGGCAGAACGCAGGGCACGACGGGAATGTTCGACAGCCTGCCCTATCGCAACGATGCGGCGATTGTTTTCCGGCGGCTGGCACGGTCGCTTCCCCAACGGGCGGGGGTTCTGGGAATCGCCACCTGCGATAAGGGGCTGCCCGCGATGATGATGGCTGTGGCAGGTCTGCGAGAACTGCCGTGCGTGATCGTTCCCGGCGGCGTTACCCTGCCGGCTGCCGGCGGAGAGGACGCAAGCTCGGTCCAAACCCTCGGAACGCGCTTTGCTCATGGGCAAATATCATTGTCCGAGGCGGCGGACCTTGGGTGTCGCGCCTGCGCCTCGCCCGGTGGCGGCTGCCAATTTCTTGGCACGGCGGCAACGTCGCAAGTCGTCGGCGAAGCCCTCGGCCTTTCCCTCCCCCATTCCGCGCTGGCGCCATCGGGACAACCCGTCTGGCTGGACCTGGCGCGGCGTTCAGCGCATGCACTGCATCAGTTGAGAGAACGAAAGCTCACGATTCGCGACGTTTTGACCGCTGCTAGCATTCAAAACGCCATGGTGGTTCACGCTGCCTTCGGAGGCTCCACGAATTTGCTCCTTCATCTTCCAGCCATTGCCCATGCGGCGGGGTTATCATTGCCAACCGTGGACGATTGGATTTCCGTGAATCGCCGTGTCCCGCGTCTTGTCAGTGTGCTGCCTAACGGCCCGGTGCATCATCCCACCGTCCGCGTCTTTCTCGCCGGCGGCGTGCCGGAGGTGATGCTCCATCTGCGCGCTTTGAATTTACTCGACACCCATGCGCTCACCATCACCGGTAAGGCCCTCGGAGAAAATCTGGATGAATGGGAAAAATCCCCGCGGCGCACCCGGTTCCGGAAATTGCTCCAGGACCTCGATGGAATAAATCCCGATCAAGTCATTTTCTCACCAGACGCTGCAAAAGAGCGTGGCCTCACGGGCACCCTGGTCTTTCCGCGTGGCAATCTTGCCCCCGAAGGCGCTGTCTGCAAAGCCACCGCGATTGATCCATCTGTCGTTGACCCGGATGGTGTCTATCGCAAAGAAGGGTTCGCCCGTTTCTTTGCGAGTGAAAAAGCCGCGATGGCTGCCATAAAAAATGGAAATATCAAGGCGGGTGACATTTTGGTTTTGGCCGGAATCGGTCCACTCGGCACAGGAATGGAGGAAACGTATCAGGTAACGGGCGCATTGAAATATCTGCCGGGCGGCAAGCATATCGCTTTATTGACCGACGCCCGGTTTTCCGGCGTGTCCACCGGCGCGTGTATCGGCCATGTCGGGCCCGAAGGCCTCGCGGGAGGTCCAATCGGAAAAGTTCTGGATGGCGACATGATTCGCATCCAACTCGATTTGAAGCGAATCGAAGGAACGATAGACCTGGTTGGCGAAGGCAAAAAAACATTTTCACCGGAGGAAGGGGCAAAAATTTTGGCGCAGCGTCCCACGCGAGACGAATTGGCGCCGGACCCGGCTTTGCCGGAAGACACGCGATTGTGGGCTAATCTGCAATCCGCCAGCGGCGGCACCTGGCAGGGTTGCGTTTACGACACCGCCCGGATTATTGCGGCCCTTGGGAGAAACGCATGATATCCTGTCATCTCGTCAATACCGTGGCTTTGGAACGCGCCAACGAACCTTCAGCCGTCTCAACGCCCTTTTCACATGGTATCAAAATTAAAACGCCAATGGCGGAGGTCAAACGATGAAATCCGCTTCAAGCTTCGCCCTCGTCCTGGTCACGACGCCGGATATGAAAACCGCGCGGTCGCTGGCCAAAGCCGCATTAAACGCCAGGCTTGTTGCCTGCGCGAATCTGCTGCCAAAAATCGAGTCGCGTTACCGTTGGCAGGAAAAAATCGAGGTGGCGCCAGAGGTCTTGATGATATTGAAAACCACCAAATCCAAACTGGCATCCTTGGAAAAGCTCATTTTGGCCGGCCATCCTTATGACACGCCCGAATTCCTCGTTTTGCCGCTAAAAGCCGGCTGCCGGAAATACCTGGGCTGGCTGGCGGATTCGGTAATGTAATTTTTTGTTTGAACCGGCGCTGCGCGGGCGTAAATTCCTTTTGTGGGTCCAACCGAAGTAACATTGATGCTGATCATGAGCTATCTACTGGCCTTGGCTGTGGCCGGTATAATCTTTGCCGTGATCTATTTTCGGAACCGGCGTTCGCAGCAATTCATGCCCTTTTCACACGTTTCTCCGTCGCTCTTGTTTGATTCCGCGCCACAACGCCCCGTCACGTGGCTGGCAATTCGCGCCGCCACGCCGGAAACCGTCCTGCAAGCCCTCGGCCTTAATCGCTCGGCGCCGTGCTCGTGGTCGGAGGGCATGGCCGGTGAACACGAATATTTCATCAGTTCACGCATCAACGGCTGGGTCATCGTCACCGGCGTCGCCATCCCAAACCCCGATGACGACGTGGACGAATGTTTTCATTTTTTGATGTCATTGAGCCGCAAGCTCGGACACGTGCAGTTCTTCCACGCGGAGAAATTCTCCCGCCACCATGCCTGGATGCGGCTGGACGATGGCTGCGTAACGCGCGCCTATGCGTGGGCGGGCGAAACGGTTTGGAACCAGGGCATCAAAACCGCCGCGGAAATCGAGTTAAAGATGAAATGCTTTGCCTACGGCCAGGAATCGTTTCCGGCCAGGGCCATCGAAGAAAACTACGAAAAGGTGTCGCTGTTGGCGACCCGATGGAGCCTGGACCCGGCGCGCATCCGCTCGTTTAAAAAGTCCGACGGCATCGCGGGAAAATCACCCCGGGTTTATTAAGTTGCGCGCGGAAAACATTTCGCGCACCGTACGGTCAAATTCGAAAGGCAGCCTATGTCATTTAGTCTCGAACTTGAACTGCAAAGATTTCCGAAGACGGTTACGCTCCAGGACGGCGGCGAGGCAACGCTGCGTCCACTGCGCCGTTCGGATGAAAAGGATTTTCATCAATTGTTCCTCGGCATTCCCGAACACGAGCGCATGTTCATCAAACATCGCTGTACGGATATTTCCGTCATCCGCGACTGGTGCGAAAGCCTCGATTACGGCCGCAACCTCCCGCTCCTTGCGCTCATGGATGGACAAATCGTCGGCGATGCGACCTTGCATCAGCAACTCGGCGGCTGGAAACGGCATATTGGACGCGTGAGCGTGCTGATGCATCCAAAATTCCGTGGGCGCGGCCTGGCGCGAACGCTCGTCGGCGAAATCACGGACATCGCCCGGCGTACCGGCTTGGAACGCGTCGAGGCCGAATTCATCGGCGAACAGGAAACGGCGATAAAAATGTTTGCGATGCTTGGATTCAGCCAATTACTGCGGCTTGAGGACTACGTTAAGGACATGCAGGCCGTGGCCCATGATTATATTTTGATGGGATTGGAATTGAAAACAGACGAGGAATACACAAGCGCCGGTGGTTGATTTTTAATGGCTCCTGATTCCTGTCCAAACTGCGGAGCGGATCTTCCGGCCGATGCCAAAGTCTGCCAGGAATGCGGTGCGGATGAAAATACCGGCTGGTCCGAGGCCGCGCACGCCGGCCGGCTGGGTCTGCCAGACCAGGAATTCGATTACGACGAATTCGTAAAAAGGGAATTTGGAACGGACAAGAAACCACGGGGCATCGGCTGGTTTTGGTGGATCGTCGCCGTGATGGTTCTTTTTCTCTTCGTGCTTCTGGTCGTACGCTAATCCATTCACATTAGGCTTTTTTACCCGGCCTTGCAGGGCAAACCGGGTGGGTCCTCGCCTCTTGAAGTCCCTGGACGATGATTATTGTGCCGAAGCGGCTTTTCCCGTCATGGCTTTAATTGCGCCGTCAGGAACGGTGACTTTGGTTGTTCCCACGTCGTGGACCGCGACCGTCCGAATAACTTCAACATCCTGTTCCTGTTGGTCAGGTCCAAATGACATCTGGGCATCGAGATGCGATTCGAATTTCGCCAGCGTGCCATCAGGGTTGAGCCAGAATTTTACCGAACCTTTGGCGTTCTTCGGCGGCGGAGCTGTCGTTCCAGTCCTTGCCGGAGGGGTCAACATCGCCGTGGCCCCGGCGGAAGTGAGATTGCCGCCAATCACTCCATTGTCGCCGTTGGTCAGGTCGCCAGCGTCTTTAAGAAGTTTCGCCGCTTCTGCCGCGGGCGTTCCGGCATTCACCAACCAGCCGGCCATCATCGCCGTTTGATCATCCGCGTCGCCGATGGATTGCCAGTCGTCCTCGCCTTTGACGGCAATCTTGTCGCCTTTGAACACGGCTTGCATCGTATCACCGTTAAATGCTTGCGAGACTATTGAATAACCACCTCTTTCCGTGCTGCCGTTGACGGGAGAGGGAGTAAACGGCGCGTTGGGAAGCTGGACGGTGACGGTCCAACTGTAATTCGGGGCGGCCCCCAGTTTTGCCACCGCGCCGCCGACATTCGCGGCGTTATTGGTGTCGGCAAGAACAGAACCGGCTGCGAGTAATCCGATCGCCAGGATGAGAGAATATTTCATAGGATGCTTTGGTTAAAGGTTGACGGCGACTGCGCTGCTTTCGGCTTAGGGAACATCGGGAGAGCTTGGCACATCCGGGGGCCAAAAGCAACTGGCGGAGAGGGGGGATTCGAACAATCCCAATCAAACCCGCCAGAGGCAAATTTTCAAGGCGATTCAGCGAATGGTCAAGCCCCTGCTTCACTGACTGCTTCACAAAAGCCTGATCAAGACTGTCCAGAATTGGAGGAACTTGCGCAAGCATGGCCAAAGTTGCCAGCAAATATACGAACGGCAATTCTGGCCCTGATTCGTGCCACACTGAATTCGCTTGCACCATGAAATTCTTTCAATACTCAATCCAATAAAATTATGAACGCAAAACAAGCAATTCAAATCATCACACAAGCTGCACCACCCCTGCTTATAGGCGTTGGGATTTATTATGGGCTAAGATGGCTCTTTTCTGCCGATGACAAGGAAAAGAAACCGAAAACCGCGCCAGCGAATACCGGAATGAAACACTGCCGGAAAGAGACGGAAGCCTTTGTATTTCGCCCCGTTCCAGCGGAAATTCCGGCCAAGCCTGCCGCCGCGTCTGTGCCTGTCGTTATTCCAGCGTTTTCCGTTGCCTCTGTTCCAAAAGTTCCCATGACACAAGCTCCGCCGCTGGGACAGATTAAGAGGAAATTCATCACACGCGAAGAGATGATAAAAGTTTTCTCAGGCGACACGCACGGACTGACGCGAAAATCCGCCGTCACCGCATTGAAAGCTCTCGGTTTCGGCAAAACGGCGGCCTATGACGCACTTTCACCGGACGGACGCTTTTCCACTTGGCTGCGATTAGCGCCGGACGGCATAATTAGTTGGAAAAGCTGACGGAAATCAATTTTTTGGCACACGTTTCCACACTGGCAGCGTGCTGTTCGACTTGGTTGTCCACCACGCGAACTCTCTCGACAATAACTAAAACTCGATTTTGAATGGAAGATTGTAATTATCAGAATTTTGACGGCGACCTTCTCCGCCAAAATCTTTCAATTCAGGACCGACGGAATAAATTAGTTTTTTGTCAGGCGAGTAACGGAACGGTTTGCCGTCAAAATCATCAATCGGAACTTGAG
>JASHVW010000223.1 GCA_030044395.1 Verrucomicrobiia bacterium | reverse complement strand
CTTTTTCGCAACCAAGACGAGATCATTGCGCCGATCCTCGAAGCCGTGACCGCCCGGACAAAACTTGTGCTCCTCGATCATGTCACAAGCCAGACCGGAATCGTTCTGCCCGCGGCTGAAATTGTCCATGCGTTGAACGCGCGCGGCGTGGACACCCTGGTGGACGGAGCGCACGCCCCGGGAATGGTTCCGCTGAATTTGAAAAAAATTGGCGCGGCCTATTACACCGGGAACTGTCACAAATGGATTTGTGCGCCGAAAGGAGCGGCTTTCCTCCATGTCCGGCCTGACAAACAGAAATTCATCCGGCCGCTCGTCATCAGCCACGGCGCCAATTCGCGCCGCAAGGATCGCTCCCGGTTCCTGCTCGAATTCGGCTGGCCGGGAACGTTTGATCCCTCTGCTTTCCTGAGCGTGCCGGAGGCAATTCGTTTTATTGGCTCCCTGCTCCCCGGCGGCGGGCCGGAGGTCATGGCGCGAAATCGCGCCCTGGCGCTTGCCGCCAGAAAGATTCTGTGTGCCGCTCTGCACACCCATGAGCCTTGCCCCGATGAATTCATCGGGTCCCTTGCGACTGTGCCATTGCCTGACGCAACAGAACAACAATTTCCACAACTGCCCTTCAATGAATCGCCCTTGCAGGATGCGCTACGGACGAAACATAATATAGAAGTTCCCATCATCTTCTGGCCGGCGCCCCCCAGGCGCGTGCTGCGCATTTCCGCCCAGCTTTATAATTCGCTGCCACAATACGAGCAACTGGCTGCCGCGTTGACCAACGAATTGCGCGGCGTCTGATCCGAGTCGCAAAATGGCCTTTATCGGTGTTTGGGTCGGGTTTTGCTATCAGCATCATTGGCGCGTCCGGAGCGTTGAGCGGGCCAAGTTGGAGCCAATGGCATGCAACGTGCCCGCGCTGGCGCAATCGCTCCACCCATGACAACTGTCTGCTACTCGTCATGGGCAGAAACCAAATGCTGAATCCCGGTCTAATTCCCAAGGGGAATAAGAATTGCTTGACGTGGCCGAGAGAAAGCTCTCGGCATTCAGTATCATGGTCAAAACGCTTAGAACAGAAGGCGTTGGCCGGTCAGAAGTTGCAATTTCACGATGGTGCGAGGGTTCGTGCTGGCCGGTCAATATTGCCATTGTCGTCCCGCCGGCTCCACAAGTCTCCCGGCGGCGGGTGGATTCTGCCAAATCGAATGGCACTTCGCTGTCCAAAAAGCGGACAGGATCGGGTTTAAAAACGTGGGCTTCAGCGGTTTTAATCATTTCCTTCCTATGTGCCTCGCTGCGGGAATGCATTGGTCAAACAGTGTCGGGGCAACCAGCGCGAATTGTCACCGAATATGCCTTGACGTCAACCCACGACTACGCGGCGCACGACCCCAGCGCCTGGCGGCTCCTGGGTTCAAACAACGGCGGAAAGTCCTGGGCGGTGCTGGACGCGCGGACCAATGAAGTATTCAGCGGGCGCAACCTGAGGCGTGTCTTCTCGGTTAACAACAGGACCGCCTACAATACTTATCGCCTGGAAGTGGACAATTCCGATTCGCTCAAGTGGGACATTGCCAGGAGCGTTCAGCTTGCGGAACTGGAACTGATGGGGCCTTTGATCGGCGTGGACAACGAAACGAACCTGCAGCCGGTCATCACGGCATCGGACCCAAATCCCATGGGGCCTCCCGAAAACGCATTCGACGGCGATGTGAGCACGTGTTGGGTGGATTTGGGGTTGAGCCACTCAGGCAAATGCTGGATTCAATATCAGTACGCCCTTAACTCCGAACTCCTCGTCACGAACGTCAGCCAGATGCGGCTGCTGGCATATTTGGCGGCGATGCGGGATCCCTTTTGGGAGGAAGGCCCGAAAATTTTGTCGAATTTGACGGCCTGCGCGGGCGAACCAATGCGGACGGTCACGGGCTATGCCATGACCTCGGCAAATGACACGCCCGAACGGGACCCCCGTAATTGGCGCCTGCTGGGCTCCAATGATGGAGGCAAAACCTGGCGCACGTTGGACATCCGCACCAACGAAATCTTCTCCTCTCGTTTCAAGCGGCGTGAATTCGCGCTGAATCCTCCGGCTCGTTATCAGACTTACCGCCTTGAGATTGATTCCATTGCGGTCCCCGGCAACCCGGTGCAGATCGCCGAAATCGAGCCGTTGTATTCCCGGTCGGAGGCTGACTCTCCGTTTTCACTCGTTGTCTCGGCTGAAGGCGACAATCCGCCGTTCGAGACAGCCGACAAAGCCTTCGACGGCAAATCAAGCACGAAGTGGCTGGACTTTTTCTCCGGAGACCCGGCGCGTCCTTCATGGATCCAATGGCAATACGTACCGCCTGTGGAAGACTTGCCGGTGGTTAACCTGCGCGATCTCAGCCTTCGGTCAGAGACGGTCCATCATTCCCCGCCACCCATGAAACTTCAGTTGACCGGCGTGGTTGTTTCCCTGGAAAGCAATCTTCTCGGTTTCCTGGATGAAAGCGGCTTTCAGTTGCTTCGGCTCGGCTCGCCGGTCACGAATGTGCGGCCGGGTGAACAAATTCAATTGTCCGGCCGGCTCCAATTCATGAGGCAACTGCCGGTCGTGACGCATCCAAAAGCAGCTTCTGCCGGCGCGCTGACCGCTGTTCAGGAGGTGCGGGCGAATCAAGCGATGGGCGGCCTCCATTTCCTTCTCGGCGCGGGTCAGGGCAAGGTGACTGCTGTCTCCGATGACGGGTATTACTTGACGGTTGAGCTGTCGCCCGACGATGGAGAGGGACGGCTCACGGCGAAAATTTTCAATTGGCAACACGCGTCGGCTGCTTCGTTGATGGGCAAGCGGCTTCGCGTCGCGGGCGTGGTTGAATCGGTATTGACGGACAACGGCAGCCGTATTGCCGGAAACATCTGGGCTTCCGATTTCAACGCGGTTTCCACTTACGAGCCGATCGAAACCCCTCTCGCTGCGTCGCTCCAACCGGCCACGTCCATTTACCGGGCCCTTCCCGTGGCCGGCATCCGCGAAGTCAACCAGTTGATTGAAGCACAGGACACCAACACGCATCCGGCGACGATCCGGGGGGTGATTACTTACATTGACCTCAATCTCGGAGCGTTCTATGTCCAGGACGGAATGGACAACATCATGTTATATGATCAGCAGGGGGCCGGCATCTCTTCAATTCTTCATGAGGAAGGCAGTTATATTGAACTTAAGGGAGAAGTTTCTGACGGCATCTTTTATCCAACCGCGTTTGCGACGGTGGTCGGCAGAGGCCAAATGCCGGAACCGCTCCGGCATTCCTGGGATTATCTCATGACCGGGAGGGACGATGGGAATTGGGTGGAACTCGAAGGCGTCATCAGCGCAATTGAAGGAAATCGCCTGAGCCTCGTCGTCACCGGCGGACGGTTGATTGTCTGGATCAATGATATTGACAAGAACTTTCAGGATCATCTGCTGGGAAGCGTGGTGCGGATTGACGGCGTCTGTGCCCCCGTGATCAACAGCCGCAATCAAAGACTTGGCCAGCGACTCCTCGTCCCGTCGAGCGATTACATTCAAATCGAAAAGGCGGCGCCCGAAAATCCATTCGATATGCCTACCACCGCCATTGGCGATGTGATGAAAGCGAGGAATTGGAACTCCCGCCGGCCCATCGGACTGACAAAGACCGCGGGAATCGTCACCTACAGCAGTCCCGGGCTGCTCTTTGTCCAGGACAAGCAGGATGGCATCCGCGTGGTGCCCCGGAAGGATGTTGATGTGAAACCGGGCGACCGGGTGGAAGTAGTGGGGCTGGCGCAGGCGGACGGCTTGTCACCTGAATTGGAGCAAGCCTTGGTCCGGAAGGTCGGGCAGGCCAGTCTGCCGGCGGCCACACCAATTGACCTGGCCGGCATTTATTCGGACAGCGCCAACGTCAACCAGGACGCGACGCGCGGCGAGATCGAAGCCACTTTTTTGGGCCAAAGCGTTTCTGACTCAGGGCAAATCCTTGAGTTGCAATCCGACACATTGAAAAAGCCCTCCTATGCGCTCCTGCCCGTCAACAGCGATGCCATGCCGATCATACCCGTCGGAAGCCGCATTCGGCTGGAGGGTGTATTCAAAGCAGCGACGGACACCGTGCCGGATTCCGGCCAAGTAGTTTCTTCATTCGCGATGTATCTGAACTCCCCTGCCGACATTCACATCCTAAGCCAGCCTTCGTGGTGGACGGCACAGCGCATGTTTTGGCTGTCCGGCGGTCTCTGCGCCGTGTTGTTCCTGTCCCTCGCGTGGGTGGTCACGTTGCGCCGCCAGGTGCTCCGTCGCACGCGGGAACTCCATGAGGAAATCGACGGGCACAAACATACGGAAGCTCAACTCCAGGGGGAGATCGCCGAGCGCAAACAGTCGGAAAAAATCCAGGAAACCATGTTCAGAATTTCCCAGGCCATGCACACGACCGGCAGTCTGGACGACCTCTACCGGGAAATTCACCAGGTTCTGAGGCAGTTGATGCCGGCGAAAAATTTTTTTATTGCCCTGCATAATCCGGCCGGCGACGGTGTCAGCTTCCCGTATTTTGTGGATCAACGTGACGGCAATTTTAATCCCCCGCGCCAGTGTGGCAAAGGTTTGACGGAATATGTGCTGCGCGCAGGCAAGGCGCTCCACGCGACTCGCGAGGTGTACGATCGATTGATTGCAAACGGGGAGGTAATCCCTGTCGGAACGCCGCACGTGGACTGGCTCGGCGTGCCGTTGAAGATTGACGAGCGGACCGTGGGCGTGATGGCCGTACAGAGCTACACTGAACGCGTTCATTTCAGCCAAAGAGACATGGATATTCTGCAATTTGTCTCGAACCAGGTAGCGATTGTGACTGAGCGCAAGCAGGCGGAGGAAAAAATTCGCGAACAAGCGGCATTGCTCGACGACGCAACCGATGCGATCTGGGTCTTAAATTTAAATGGGCGCATCAGTTATTGGAACAAAGGCGCCGAAAGAATATACGGTTGGAGTGCCGCGGAAGCCGTGGGGAACAGACCCGAGGACCTGCTGTTTCGGGGAACGCAGACACCGCAATTTCGGGAGTATCTCAAAGCCGTGAAGGAACGCGGCGAGTGGACGGGCGAACTGGAGGAATTTACCAAAGACGGCAAGACTGTCATCATCCAGGGGCGGAGCAACGTCATTCGCGACGAGCAGGACAATCTGAAGTCCGTCCTGATGATTAACACGAACATCACCGAAAAGAAAAAGATTGAAACTCAATTCCTGCGCTCGCAGCGCATGGAAAGCATCGGCACCCTGGCGGGCGGGATTGCCCACGACCTCAACAACGTGCTGACGCCGCTCCTCTTTGCCGTTGAAATGTTGAAGGAGAAAATCAACGACGCGGAGGGGCATAAGCTGCTGGGGGCGCTAAAGTCCAATGTTGAGCGCGGCGCGAAGCTCGTCAAGCAGGTGCTGACTTTCAGCCGCGGCGTCCAGGGCGAGCGCGTTCCGGTCCAACCCGCTCACCTCGTCCGCGAAATCAAGCATATCATCCAGGAAACCTTTCCGAAATCGGTGGAATTTGAGTACGATGCCCCGGCGGACCTCTGGCCTGTCATCGGCGACTCGACGCAGCTTCACCAGGTTCTAATGAACCTTTGTGTCAACGCGCGCGATGCCATGCACAACGGTGGCAAACTATCCATTCACATCAAGAACGTGACGCTCGACGAAACATATGCCGACATGAATTCCGGAGCCAAGCCCGGACCATTTGTAGTCATTGAGGTGGCCGACACGGGCGTGGGGATACCGAAGGAGATCCAGGACCGCATCTTCGAGCCGTTCTTCACCACCAAAGGTCCCGGCCAGGGAACTGGCCTGGGATTGTCCACTTCGTTGGGCATCGTCAAAAGCCACGGAGGTTTCATCAGTTGCTACAGCGAGCCGGGCAAGCGGGGCAGCACGTTTAAGGTTTATCTGCCGGCCAACGCCAGCACGGCGGCCGTGGAGGACACGAGGGTCGAACAGACCCGCCTCCCACGCGGCCATGAAGAACTTGTGTTGTTGGTTGATGACGAAGAGGCGATTCGCGAAGTGGCGCAAAAAACACTGGAGCGTTTTGGTTACCGGGTTCGGCTCGCCGCCAATGGCGCCGAGGCCGTCTCGATGTACTCCTCGCGCCAGGATGAGATCGCGGTGGTCATCACCGATATGGCCATGCCCGTAATGGACGGTCCGGCCGTCATTGGCGCTCTTCAATCCATCAACCCAAAAGTCAAAATCATCTGCTCAAGCGGGTACGAGTTCAACCCGGGTACAAAGACCAATGGCGCCGGGGTCCGGCCTTTTATCCCCAAACCCTACCGGGCCGAAACCATGCTGAACACACTTCATAGGGTACTGCATGGAACCGTTGCGCCAGAATCCGCCATTAAATCGGTTTCGTAAAACGTGCGAACCATGGGAGAAACCATGGACCGTCTCGTTCGCCTGCGGAAATCGAAGGCGGCTTGGATCCTTGGCCGTAAAAAATCACCCCCCCCGACAAATCCCTCAGCGGTCCGTTGAATGCAGTTGAGTATTTATGCCGTTTTCCCATTCTGTCCCAAGTTCCTCAATGCTTTTGTCCGTGTGCTGTTTCCAGAAATCATCGGTATATTTGTCGTCCCGCAACACCGCGTTCACTTCGGTGACTATGTTCGAATCATATTTTTCAGTGACCCAGTTTAAAAAATTCGCCGAAATACGATAGCTGTCGTCGTAATGCGGCGAGAAATCCTGCCCCTGCCGCCGCATCCAGACAATGTCCGCCCCGTGGCTTTGCGGCTCGTATTTGAACCACCGGACATAATCGGCCATGCCTTCGACCAGCCATCCGGGAGCGTCACCGTGGTGATATTGCTGAACCACGTGCACCGATTCATGCACGAGCGAGCCGATGGCTTCGCCGTTCATTTGATCTTGAATCCAATTTTTCGCGACAGACACGCGCGTGCCGCTCGTGTAGGCCACGCCGTCCATGTCCTTGACCGTTATCGTGTAATGTGTGGGGGCCGCGAATCCTTCGCTGGGCAGAAATGCCACAATTTTCGGATACCACTCTGCAAGCACCGGCGCCAATTTGTGCTCCGCCCAATCGGCAAATTCCGGGGCTATGGCAGTGTTAATCGTTATCGTCGCATAGCCGTCCACCGTCGTCACGGTGATGGGCTTGTAAGTGTCCGTTGAAGCGGAGGCGCCTTGTTTCAAAATTTCAATGGCGGTGATCTTGGCATTTTGATCCGGACTATCAGGAGTTGCCGCAACGCGGACCGTGATAGTTCCGCTTTGATCAGGTTCGATATTCGAAAAGTCCTTTACCAGCGCTTTGTTCATTCCTCCTGCGGCGGCAAAGATGTCAAAATTGGTCAAGACGGTATTGCCGTTGATATAGATGTTCTCGAGCCGGCTGCCGGCGCCGCTGTCAAATATTTCGGCAAAGTGCAATCTCACCTGATAGTGTTGATTCTTGGGAACTGAAAACACGTATGTGAAATCGCTGCCGTAGCGTTCGGTCTGGTAAACTGCGGCGGGCGCGGCGTTTGCCGCGCTCGTGTCAATTTGCGCGTCAGCGCTGTTTTCGCCGCCCTGCGCCATGTCCGGATCGGGCACGAAACCGCCGATCGGTTCATCACTGCCGCAAACCACCCGGATTGGCAGTGTCCAATGAATCGTCTGACTCGCCGGCGCCGGCGCCGGCAGGACGGGATATTGGAAATTGACAGGCATGGTCGCCGGCGGACGGTCCCCCGGAGCGCTGCCCCAGGGCACGTTTGCCTGCGGACCCATGACAAAACGCAGCGTCCCGCCTGACGTGACTTCGTCCCGGGTAATCCATGGCCGCGTCAGCGGTTTGCCATTCAACGTCACAGATTGAACGTAAATGTTGTCCGGACCGTTGTTTTCGGCGATCACCGTGAACGTCCGGCCATGATACATGTCGTGATCCAAATGAATGACCGCCTTGGTCACCACGGGGCTTCCAATCACGTAGATGCCACTGCCTGGATTGACGGGATAAAAGCCCAGCGCGCTAAAGACATACCATGCCGCCATCTCGCCGCAATCCACATTCCCCGGCTCATCGGCAGGCGCGTCCCCGTACAATTGCGTCATCGCCTGCCGCACCCAGTATTGGGTTTTGCATGGCGCACCAGCGTAATCATAAAGATAGGCGATATGACAGGATTGTTCATTCCCTCCCACATATTGGCCAATCCGCCCGGAAAGATCGGGAAGGCCCGTCTCAATCGTCGAATTGGTCGTGAACAACGCATCCAATCGCTGAATGAAGGCGTCGTCTCCTCCGTACAGCGCTATCATCCCCGGCACGTCCTGCTGAACGGCAAAAGCATACTGCCACGCATCCGCTTCCGTGTATTCGTCGTTGACCATGCCGTTGGGGATGAACGGAAACCGCCAGCTGCCATCAGCTTTTCGTCCGCGGAAGAATTGCGTCGTGCGGTCGAATAGATTGCAGTAATTTGCCGCCCGCTTGTAGAAATATGCGGCATCGTCCCCGTGCCCGAGGGCCGAGGCCATTTTGGCCAGGTTCCAATCGTCAACCGAATATTCCAATGTTTTCGACGTCGCCGTCCCTCCCGGCCTGGATGGCACATACCCAATCCTTTTGAAATAATCCAAACCACCGCGGTCCTGCATGGCTGTGTCGCGCATTTGCTGGTAGGCGGCCTCGGCATCAAAATCGCGGAACCCTTCCAGGTAAGCCTCGGTGATCATGTCCACCGAATGATAACCAATCATGCACCAGGTTTCGTTTCCCCAGAGCGGCCAGATCGGCGTCGTGTGTTCGCCCAGTTGTGGATACTCAACAAGCATGGAATGAAGCATGTCGTCAATCCGGTCCGGGTGCAGAAGCGTCAGCAATGGCCATTCAGTCCGGTAGATGTCCCAAATGGAAATGGTCGTATAATTTTGAAAACCGGGGTTCGTATGATTTTGCCGGTCAAAACCACGGTACGTCCCGTCCGCGTCGTTGAATAAAACCGGCGCCAGCGCCGTCAGGTACAAATTCGCATAAAAAGTGTTTCGGATGTGTGGATCAAATGTCTTCACGTCAATCGCGCTGAACACTTTCTTCCATTGCAGGGCGGCGGCCGCGCGGACGCCGTCAAAATCCCACCCCGGAATTTCCGCTGCAAGATTTTTTCGCGCGCCTTCGATTCCCGTGCCGGAGATGCCCACTTTCACAAGAATTTCTTCGTTGGCCGCGGTGCCATAGTTGAAAAACGCTTTGACGGATCTTCCCCGCCCATTACGGGCGTCCGCAGCCAGGCGCTCGCCGTCCCGCTCAATCCCAAAGGATTCAAACGGCTTCGAAAACTGCATGACAAAATAAACCGCCCGCCGTCCACCCCAGCCGTTGGAAATACGGTAGCCGCTGATCGTATCCTGATTCTCAACCTGCACCATCGTGTCCACCGGGTCGTTTCCGATGCCGTGGGCCAGGTCCAAAATGATGTGCGATTGGCCGGACGCGGGAAACGTGTACTTATGAAAACCGCAACGGAGCGTAGCGGTCATTTCCGCTGTCACGCCCGGAGTTTCCAGATACACCCGATAGTAGCCGGGGGTCGCTGTTTCCCGATCGTGCGAAAATTTCGAGGCGTAACCGTCGCCCGGCGAGCCGGCATCCAAATGAACGTCGCCCACCGTTGGCATCAACATCACGTCGCCAAGACACGTGGCGCCCGTGCCGCTCAAATGCGTATGGCTGAAACCCAGGATCACCGAGTCGGAATAATGATAGCCTGAGCAACCATCCCACCCATCCGTGCGAGTATCGGGGCTCAGTTGGACCATGCCGAAGGGCAGCGTCGCGCCAGGATACGTGTGCCCGTGTGCGTCCGTTCCGACAAGCGGAAACGAGACATTTGCGGATTGGGAGTCCGCGTGAATCGGGCGAGCCAAAAAAAGGCACCCGGCCAGGATTAAACAATGGCGAATCTTCATGATTTTAATGCCCATAGGATGGAGAGAATGAGGACGTTGTCAATGTGGCATAAAATGGCCACATTGACGCATTGGCGTTTCCTGCGATGCTGTGTCTGTGCCATGATATTACCGCGCGGATCTTCACTTTTTTCCACGTTCATCATGCTTTGCATTTTAAACTCCCTCGCAACCAGCAGAGCGAATGCATGGCAGATGAAACAGGCGCCATTGATGACACCGTGGGCGGCTTTGGTCAATACAAATGCGCCACTGCCCGAATATCCACGGCCGCAAATGGTGCGCACCAATTGGCTGAATTTGAACGGCATCTGGCAATTTCAACCCGGTGAAACAAACGATCCCGTGCCCGTCGGCCAGACCTTATCCAGCCAAATCCTCGTTCCCTATCCGATGGAATCGGCGCTCTCCGGTGTCATGCAATATTCTGAATTCTCCTGGTACCGGCGGACGTTCACTGTCCCCGCAGCGTGGAGCGGCAAACACATCATTCTGCATCTCGACGCCGTGGATTGGCAGGCGACGGTTTACGTCAACGGCCAGGAAGTCGGCATCCACAAAGGCGGTTACGATCCCATCACTTACGACATCACGTCTTTTCTCAATTCCGGAACGAATGAGTTGATTGTCAATGTCTATAGTCCGGAAGACAATGGCGGCGAACCGCGCGGTAAACAGACCCTCTATCCGGGCGGCATCATGTACACCTCTTCGAGCGGCATCTGGCAACCCGCGTGGCTCGAACCCGTGGATGCCTCGGGTATCAGCGATTTGCAAATTGTGCCGGACGTGGACAATGCGCAGGTCCTGTTAACCGTGAATACCTACGCCACCAACGCCGTTAGCGTGACAGCAACGGTGCTCAGCAATGGCGTGTCCATCAGCTCCAGTACCGGAAGCCCGGACACCCAGCTCAAAATCCCCGTGAAGAACCCGAATTTGTGGTCGCCCGACAATCCATTCCTCTACGATTTACAAATCTCAACCACTCACAACGGCGCGCCCAATGACAGTGTGTCGAGCTATTTTGGAATGCGGAAGATCTCCATCACCACAACCAACGGCGTGCCCCAAATCTTTCTAAACAATCAGCCCTTTTTCGAGATGGGGCCGCTGGACCAAGGTTATTGGCCGGATGGCATCTATACGGCGCCGACGGATGCGGCGTTGGAATATGATTTGCAATTGGAGAAGGCGTTCGGCTTCAACACGGTGCGCAAGCACGAGAAAGTGGAACGGCAGCGGTGGTATTACTGGGCAGATGTGCTGGGGCTCCTGGTATGGCAGGACATGCCCACCTGCAATTCATATACAAGCAATCCGCAACCGGTGAATGCCCTGGATTTTATCGCCGAACTGACGGCAATGGTCACGAACCATTGGAACAGTCCGTGCATTATGATGTGGGACATTTTCAATGAGGGCCAGGGGCAAACCAGCGTCGGTCAAACGAACACGCCATATCTGGTCAACCTCGTTGAAACGATTGATCCCAACCATCTGGTCAACCAGGGCAGCGGCGGCGATTACTACGGCGTTGGAAACGTTTACGATGTTCATAGTTATCCGAATCCGGGCGCTCCCGGCAGCACGACGCAGGTCCCGGTGGACGGGGAGTTCGGTGGTATTGCGTGGCACATCCCGGACCATTTGTGGAACCCGGCGCTGGCGGGGACCAGCTACACGCTGGCCAGTTCACTGGCCGATTTTGCGTTGCTCTACGATGGTTACATTGACGATGCCCTGAATTACGAATCTCCCGCCAATGGGGAATTGAACGCAGCCATCTACACGCAAATCACCGACGTGGAAAACGAATGTGACGGACTGATGAGCTATGACCGGCTGGTGAAGCCGGACATGGACAGCATCTACAGCTCGAACCTGAAAGCGATCACCGGACAAGAGGTCACGCCCCCGCAATCGACGCCCGTCATTCTATTGCCGCCTGCATCCCAAACGATTTTTGAGGGTGGCACGGCCTCTTTCAGCGCGCAGGCAACGGGCTACAATTTAAATTATCAATGGGATTTCGATGGCTCGGCAATTGCCGGTGCGACAAACAATTTTCTGATACTCACGAACCTCACGGGGAGCATGGCCGGGACTTATGGCATCGTGGCCAGCAACTCGGTCGGCAGCGCCACGGATTCGGTGACGCTGACGGTTGTGGCGCCGGGGCCGCCGGTATTGCAACATCGTTATAGTTTCGTGAGTGACGCCACGGATTCGGTGGGCGGGGCCAATGGAACCATTGTGCCGCCCAATGGCGGCGCCGCCGCAACGATTCATAACGGTCTCTATCTTCCTGGCAACACCGAAGCCACATTTGGGTATTCGGGCTACGTTTCATTGCCGGCTGGTCTTTTGACCACGACGACCAATTTGACCGTTGAATGCTGGGTCACTCAGAACCAGGGAAATAACTGGGCGGAAGTTTGGGACTTTGGCAGCAGCACCACCGAGAATTTCGCGTTGATACCCTATCCGGTAAACAACAACAACAACATGGAAGTGGCATTTACTCCGAACTCGGGCGAGGTGGATATGCAGTCTTCCATTCTGTTCCCGAATAATTCCGAGCAATACGTCTGCGTGACTTACAACTATGCGGATTTGACAGGCAACCTTTGCTTGAATGGAAACCTTGCAGCCACGCAAGTGTTCCCCAGCGCCATCTACACACCCGGATTAATTGGAGGCGGCGGGGGAACGACGGAAGACATGCTGGGAAACGACGTGTACGGTGACGATCAGTTTTCCGGGACAGTTTACGAGCTTCGGATATGGAATGGCGTAGTTTCGCCTGAATATATCGCGGCGAGCGCTGTGGCAGGGCCCGGGACGGTGATCACAAACCTGGCGGTGCAGTATCTCAGTATTTCATTGAGCACGACCAGCATGGCAGATGATGGCACCCAACAGGCCACGGTGAGCGGCAATCTTTTGCAAGTATCCAATGTAACATTGACAGCCTCTGTTACGAACTGGGCCAGCAGCAATCCCGAGGTTCTGACAGTGAATAGCAGCGGCCTGATCATGGCAACTGGCGGCGGCACGGCGACAATCAGCGCCACCGTCAATGGCGTGAGTGCAACGAGCGCGCCGATTAGCGTTCCGCCAAATACTTCGCCGACGTTTACGCAAAAACCCGGGAATTTGAACCTGGCGGTAAACGATACAGCGACGTTCTCCGCGGCGGGTCTGGGTGGCGGCTTAAGCTATCAATGGGAGTTTGACGGCAACCCGATTTCGGGCGCGACCAGCGCCACATTGGTTTTAACCAACCTTTCACTGACCAACGCGGGAACTTATACCGTGGTGCTTTTAAATAATGTTGGCAGCACAAACGACAGCGCGGTTTTAAATGTGACTCAGGCAATCCTGCTCCATCGCTACAGCTTTATCAGTAATGCGTCTGATTCAGTGGGTGGCGCCAATGGCGCGTTGGTGGCGGGCAGCAGTGGAATTAATGCCAACATTGCCAATGGCCTTATCCTGCCGGGAAATACAATTGGGGGATTTGGATATTCCGGTTACGTGTCGTTGCCCGACGGACTTTTGACGAACACGACTTCAATTACGATTGAAAGCTGGTTCACCCAAAACCAGGGAAATGAATGGGCGACGGTCTGGGACTTTGCGGACAGCAGCAGCGTCAACTTTGAGCTTTGTCCCACGCCGGCCTCAAACCGCAACAATGGGCAAATGATCTCGGCGTTTACGCCGGATGCCAATGAGGACGATTTGGATTCGGACATTACTTTCCCGAACGGGTCGGAACAATACGTTGCCGAAACCGTCAACGCTTTTACCCTGGTGGGCAATCTATATACCAACGGTTTATTGGTGGGCACGATCACGCTTCCCAATAGTTCGTTCCTGCCCGACAACATCGGCGGGCAATCCGGAACGGTCCAGGACATGCTCGGAAATGATACTTTCGGTGACGACCAATTTTCGGGCACGATCTATGAGTTTCGGGTCTGGGATGGCGCAGTGACGCCATTGTACCTGGCTGTAGCCACGGCGGCAGGCCCGTCGGTTGTGGTAACAAACCTGACGCCAACGGCAGTTGATCTCACGGTGACCAATAGCTCAATGACTCAGGGCGGGAGCCAGCCCGCTGTGGTCACGGTTAACTTTACTGAGGCATCTGGTCTTGTGCTTACGAGTTCAGCCACGAATTGGACCAGCAGCAATCCGGACGTTCTGACGGTAAATGGCAACGGCATGATTACCGCAGTCAATTCCGGTAGCGCTACCATCAGCGCCACCCTTAATGGGGTCACCGGAACCAGTTCTCTCATCACCGTCCAAAACAGCGCTCCAAAGATAACGCAACAGCCGCAAGCCTCCGAGACTCTGCTGGCGGGCACAAGTCTAAACGCCACCGTGGACAGCGTCGGCACGCCGCCTTTTGTTTATCGCTGGTATTTGAATAACGGCGCCAACCCCGTCAGCACCGCCGCCACCCCGGCATTGACGATTACCAATTTGCAGCCGACCAATGCCGGCGTCTATAGCTGCCTGGTCAGCAATCAATATGGCGCCGTCCTGAGTTCGAACCTCGACCTGACTGTTGTTGTCCCCAACAAGTATCAGCAATCGCTATTGTCGCTCAACCCGATGGCTTATTGGCCTTTGAATGAGACCAGTGGTACAACCGCATACGATCTTGTTGGCGGCTACAACGGGACCTACGTCGGCGGTTGCACCCTGGCCCAGGCCGGACCGACGAATTCCATCTTCAACGCCTCAAGCCGTTCCGTGTTGTTTGATGGGGCATCGGGATATGTGGATATTCCGGAAGGCCCATTCAACATCACCGGCCCAATCACAGTCGTGGCGTGGGTGAACCTTGTTTCTGTGCCCACTTTTGCGGGAATAATCGGCCACGGCGACGATTCCTGGCGGATGAGCGTCAACTCCAGCGCCGAGCCCGGCGCCAATGACGGCAATCTCCCCGCCGATGCGACCAGTCCCAGCGCCATTGATGACGGAAATTGGCACATGATCGCCTACACTTACACGGGAATCCCCGGCTCGGACAATGGCCTGCTCTTCGTGGATGGAACGTTGGTGGCCACCCAAAACGTGACGGCGGCGCCCGCGGGCGACAGTCTCGACGTTTGGATTGGCGGCTCGCCCGATTATGGAACGGCGCGATTATTGAACGCCAAAATTGCCGACGCGTCCATCTTTACCCGGGCACTCACCGCCACTCAAGTGCAGGATCTTGATACCGGTGTCTATGCGGGTCCAGTGAATTTAGCCGTCACACTCTCGGGCTCGAGCATCGTGCTCACCTGGCAGGCGGGATCTCTGTTGCAGGCCCCCACTGTGCTCGGACCGTGGACCACTAACAGCGCTGCCGTTTCTCCCTATACCGTTCCACTAACCAACGGCAATCAATTCTTCAAGGTCCTCGTTAATCCTTAACCATCCAATTGGGAAGCATGCGACCGCGGCGGCCCGGATGGCGGGGCGCGAAAGAATATTTGCAAGAAATTTGTGACCGGAGAGCAACGAAGCCAGCCCGGCCGCCATGCCGAAAGACCATCCGGGATATTTTTCAGACGCGCTCCTGGTTCGATCGGCGCATTTACACGCTTTACGCGAAAACTTTTTGGCGTAGGATAATGCCTGTTTCGCTTTGACGCAGAGATTTTACATCGGTTTGATTTTGGGCCTCGCGGCGCTTGCGCCTCCTGTTCTCCAGGCCGATGACGCCAATCCCGACCTGGCAGGGCGCGCGACGGCAATGCG